>JAJPKG010000176.1 GCA_021323815.1 Pseudomonadota bacterium | reverse complement strand
TCGGCACTGGCTTGACGCGCTTGGGAACCGAGTTTGGCGGCAAAGGCAAACTGCTGCGCCAGCACCGCTGTGTAGGCGCTCATGGCCGCGAAGGTCTTGCCCTCCTCCGTGCGATCCATCCACGCTCGCAGGCATTTATTGCGCAGGAATTGCGTCACTCGAATACCTTCTTCAATGGCCGCATACTGGGCTGGTGTGCCATCAAGTTTGTATTCGTAGGTGAGCATCGCTTACTGATCCTTTTTGCTGAGTCGCGCAAGATAGGCTTGCAGCATGTGGATGACCTGACTATTAAAGGAGCGATTCTCTTGTTTGGCTAACGCTTGGATGCGTTGGACAAGTGCGAAAGGAAATCGCACGCCAATGTTTTTCATCGGCTCTTTCGGTGTACTCATGCGCCCATGATACGATTATTTTGAGCGTTTGTCAAACTTCTGGTTAAAACCGACGCAAGCCCTTTCATCCGCATGGGCTAAAGCCTCAGCGGCTTTACGGGCTTCCTGTAATTCACCGTAAGTGCGAATCTCCACTTTTTCAAAGGGCGGCCTGTTTGCCGCCAGATTCGCCTCATAGGCTCTTGTCAGTTCCCCTTGCCGCGTCGCATCCGGTTCAGCATCAATCCGTTTCGTTTCCTCTGCCATCACCTGCTCCTGCTCCTCCGCTCATTCCACTTATTCCCCGCACACGGTTTGCACGAGGGCTGCTGGGCTGAGTATAGCATTGTGTATGATATCGTATGCACAGGAGGGCGCTATGTCACGCGCATTTGGCGGTGTCTTGCGGGAGCGTAGGTATCGCAACCTCTGGACCGGGCAGACAATCTCGATGTTCGGTTCCCAGATTACCATAATAGCATTGCCGCTCGCTGCCACACTCACGCTCCATGCCTCTGCATGGCAAATGGGGCTATTACGAGCGGCCAGCACGCTTCCGGCGTTGGTCTTTGGCTTGTTTGTCGGCGGCTGGATCGATCGCCAGCGCAGACGCCCCGTGCTGATCGGCGCGGATCTGGCGCGGGCGCTGCTTTTGGGGAGCATTCCGATAGCGGCCATTATTGGTTTGTTGACCATTTGGCAACTGTTGTTGGTGGCTTTTTTAGCAGGAATCTGTACATTGCTGTTTGATGTGGCCGATATGTCGCTCTTGCCCTTTTTGGTGCGACGCGAAGAGCTTGTCGAAGGGAACAGCAAGCTTGAGGTAAGCCGCTCCGGCGCAATGATTATTGGTCCTGGTGTTGCTGGCCTTCTGATACAGATTCTCACAGCACCCATCGTCATCATCTTTGATGCCGTTTCCTATGTGGGATCCGCATGGTTCATCCGCCAGATTGTGGTGAATGAAGCAACCAGCGCAGCCACGCAACGCTCGTCCTTATGGCGTGATGCGCGCGAGGGGCTAACGATTATTGCGCGACAACCGATTCTGCGCACGCTGGCCGTTTCATTAGCATGCTATAATGGGTTTGCCTCGTTGCTGAATGCAGTCTATGTCCTTTTCGTCATCGACATCGTGCATGTCACCCCGGCGCAATATGGCCTCATTTCCGCGCTTGGCAGCGTGGGATTCTTCATCGGCGCATCACTTGCCGCCCGCGTAGCGCGCTGGTTTGGGGTGGGTGGTGCCATCGTTTGGGGCGCGGTTGTCAGCGACATGGCTTTCTTGCTCATTCCTCTTGCAGATCGGCCTCTTGCCGTCGCCATCCCATTGTTGATTGCCGCTCAATTTGGGGCAACGCTTGCTGGTCCGATCACCTCCATTAATCAATTGAGTTTGCGCCAGGCGATTGTTGAGAGCGATGTGCTGGGCCGGGTAAATGGGACCATGCGCTTTATCAGCGCGAGCATGACTCCGCTGGGTGCGATTGTTGGGGGGGTGCTTGGCGAACATTTTGGTGTCGCGCCAACCATCTTGCTGGGAGCCATAGGGATTCAGATTGGATTCGTGATCTTGCTGGTTTCGCCATTACGCCGCCTGTCGCAACTTCCCCCGTCGAGGAATGCAAGCGTGTAGAGTGGGACGCCATTGTCAAGGGGAAAAAGCCCCGAAAAATGGTCGATTTTCCAGGGCGTGCATGCGATGAAACGCGTTTATGACAATGATGAAAAGCTTCACCGGGTTCGGCTTGTTAGCTTTCTGAGCGCGGAATGCCCTCGTCATGCCCTTCTGGCGGCAAGATCAAGCTTTCGGAGTCGCCGGAATCTTGCGCGCCCGCCGTGCCACGGTCGCCCTGACCGAACGCGCCCTCGCTCACCACCGGGGCATCTTCATCGGCACCCTGGCTGGCCGAGAGCGGATAGACGCCTGTGCGGCCCGGCTCTTCGCGCCGCCCCGCGCCGCCACCGGGCATGCCGCTGTCGCGCTGCGGCTGGTTGGCGGTGGGTTGCCCCTGATTTTGTGATGAGGCGTTTTGCTGGGACTGATTCTGCTGCCCCTGGTTGGCGTTCGTCTGCCCTTGATCTGGCTGAGTCTGCATCGGCTGCTGCTGATCTTTATCGCGATCTGATTGTGTCATGAAAATGACCTCCTTCCATTGCTGAAAGGAGGTCTCGCAGATAGCGGGCCAGGAAGCATGCCTGAGCTTCAGGGTTGGCTTCCGGCGATGGCTGTGTTTTTGTTACGTCGCCGTTCGATCAATTTGCTGATACCGCGCACGACAAAGAAGAGCAACACCAGGCAGATGAGCGCGCCAACGATGGGAGCGAGCAGTGATATCACCGAAAGCGCGATGACCACAATATCTTCGACCAGGCTGACAACCGGATTCGCCAGGCCCAGCGTGGTGACGGTGCTGGCGGGGCGCACAACGCCGGCTTTGGCGGCGTGGGTGGTGGCTGCCAGGCTGCCGCCGATGACGGCTGCGATGATCATCCCCGCCGTGCCATGATCCGTCAAGGGATTATTGGTGCAGGTGAAGATCAACGCGCCGGAAAGTGGGCGGATGATGGTGTGGACCGTGTCGTTGAGGTGATCTACCACCGGAATCTTATCCGCGCTGATCTCATAGATGGTGAGCAACACCAACAAACCGATGAACAGCGGATCGCCGATCCAACTGAATTGGGGCAGCAAGGTCACTTTGAAACCGCCGATGGAAGGCAGATGCGAGGCGATGCCCAGCGCCAACACGGGCAGATAGGCACGCACGCCAGCGGAAAGACTGAGGCCGAGTGAAGCCAACAGCACCAAAAGGCCGCTGCTGAATTGATCAAACATAGTGCGCTAGATCCTTTCCCTGCGACGCACCACAGGTCCGTCGCGTGGTGATGAGCAGCAGAGAGCAAGCAGGGTAGGCCGACGAGTGAACCCGCTGATGTGAGCAGGCGATTAATGCAGTTCTAGGATTTCTGCTGGACACAGCCCACCGGGGTTTCTGTTCCGAGCCGGAGGGTTCAGCCCCCGGCGGGCGCGCCCGGCGATGTCCGCGCTATTTGCTCAAACTCCATCAATCACACCTAGAGCACCTTGCCGGCATATGACGAGCGGACGGTTGGCAACCGCGCCTGAGGAGCTAACGCCGCAGGAAGCAACGCCCAGCGTTGCGGAGTGCCCGCAGGCATCACAACAAGCGATGCTCGCCTGCACGGACTGGAATGCAGCCTGTTCGCTCAATGAATCCGCAAGATGCGCTAAGGGCCGGGCCACACAGTCCGGCCAAGCCGGACTGGGATGGTTGGCTTCCCTGATCTCTTTGTCCTCTCAGCATAGGCATGGAGCAGGGGGGGCAGCTATGAATTTGCTCACACTTCCGGTGTGGCGGGCGCATCCGGCTCAGCTTCACGAGATGCCGCCTCAGATGGCACATCCGGCAGACCATAATAGGAAGGCGGCGGCGGATAGCTCACAGGGGGCTGGGGCGTTGGCGCGACAGCAGGTGGTTCCGGCGCGGGCGGTGGGTAGACCGGCGGCACGGGCACGATGGGGCGCTGATACATCGGCACGGGCGTGGCATAAAGGCGTTTGGCGGCGAAATGTGCGCCGAGTGCGCCACAGCCGGCCATAATGCCTAAAATCAGGATGCAGGCCATGATAGCAGCAAAAATCATCGAAGGCCAAAAGAGCGCCGGCATATATCCCTGTTGTGCCAATGCGGACTGCAAATAGTCCCGCTCGGCTGCTGCGGTGAGCAGGATGCCAACGACCTGCGCGACACAGACAACCAATCCGGCATAGAGGCCGGCGAGAGCACCGGCACTGCCAGCCTGGTTGGCATTGCGTGGATCGCGGACGGCTTGCATGCCGGCATTGAACCCGGCGATAACTGCGACGAGTGGGCCACTGAGGCATAACATGACGAACGAGAGCAAAAATGTGGCAACCGCTGCGCCCAAACCGGCGAATAAGCCGGCACGCACCCGCGAATCCATATGCAACACCTCCCAGCATGGCTCACATGCAAAGACGCGAGACTGGGGCAAATCGTTACAGGTTGGCCCAGGGGCCGGCGTCGTCAGGGGTGAGACGGCGGACGCGGCCTTCGGCTTCCAATTTGAGCAGATGCGCCAGCAACGATTTCGCCGCCCAGCTGTACATGCGCGGATCAGTGTCGGCATAGACCACCGGCACCAGTTCTTCCACCGTCTGCGGGCCGCCGGCAGAGCGCAGCGCGTCGATCACCTGGGCCTCACGCTGCAAGCGATGCGCGATATAGTCCGCCAGCCGCGCCTGGGGATCGTCGATGGCCGCGCCGTGACCGGGCCAGATGCGCGTGAGGGGCAATGCTTGCAGCCGCGCCAGCGACGCCAGATAAGCGCGCATATCACCTTCCGGCGGGATGATCACTACCGTGCCGCTGCCCGCGACGAGATCGCCGGCAAACAGGATGCCCGACGCCTCGTGCCACAGGCAAAGATGATCGAAGCGGTGGCCGGGGGTAGCCAGCACGATGAGCGATTGACCGCCCGCCATGATCTCGTCATCGTCCGCCATTTCATGCGCCGCAAAGGAGACGCCGCTGGGACCGCGATGCAGCGCCAGCACGGGCGCGCCGGTCCGCTCGGCCAGTTCCGCCGCGCCGCCGATGTGATCGGGATGCGCGTGCGTGACAACGATGGCCTGGATGCCGCCGAGCGCCTGGGTGGCGAGGTCGATGGCATCCAGATGCGCGGCGTCGGCGCAGCCGGGATCGATGACGATGCAGCCGGTGGGATCGCCCACCACGAAGGTGTTGGTTCCCGGCCCGGTGAGCGGACCGGGATTAGGGGCCACCAGCCGCACGACGGAAAGGGTGGGGGCGCTCATATCCTCTTGCTCTGCCCGGTGCGGGTGAGCGGGCCGCTGCCCATGTTGGCGATGTAGCGATATAAGAACGCCGCCACCACGCCGCCAACGATGGGGCCAAACAGATAGACCGGGATCTCTGAGCCGGGCAGACCGGCTTTGAAGATCGCGCCGACGGCATAGGGGCTGATGGCCAGCGCCGGGTTGAGACCCGCACCGCTGGGCACGCCGGCCAGGAAGATGCCGCACGCCAGCGCCATGCCGATGACCAGACCGGCCCAGCCTTCCGGCAGCTTGAAGCGCGTATCCGCCGCCGTCGCCACCACCGCGAAGACCAGCACAAACGCGCCCAGCCCTTCAGCTGCTGCGCCCTGCCAGCCGCTGACGCCATGCGAGAGCACCGGGGCCGTCGCCGCCGCCAGCTTATTGCCGAAGATCCCCACCAGCGCGAGAGCCGCCACAAACGCGCCCACAAACTGCGCCACGATGTAGCCCGGCACCTGCTGCCACGGAAAGCGCCCAACGCTCGCTAGGCCGAGCGTGACGGCGGGGTTCACATGCGAGCCTGAAACGCGCCCGATGGTGTTGACAAGGACGAAGAGCATCAGACCGTGCGCCAGCGCCGCCGTGATCAGCAGTCCGGCGGTGGGCACCACGCCAGCGAAGGTGAGCGCCACGCCTGCGCCATTGCCGATCAGCACCAGCAAAAAGGTGCCCACCGCTTCGGCGACGAGCATTTCTGTAAAGGTTGGTGGTCGTGTCATGCGAAAAGCCCCCTCCCAATGCTACCAACTTCATCTGGATGTTATGTTTCTTATCGAGCATGCCTCGTCTCGCTAGTCTCCGCCGGGAATGACATCTTCGGTGCCGGTGACGGGGGCGAGCATGGGCAGAAATTCCGCGTTGCCGGCGACTTTGATCTGGTTGACGACCGCGCTGGAACCTTCGATCTGCCCGGCGATTTCCGCCGCCGCCTGCATCGCTTCGGGCGTGCTTGCCAGGCCACGCAAATAGACCTGACCCAGGGTAGGATAGATGCCGATGCGCTGGCCGCGCGTGCGCGGATCTTTTGCGAATGCCTGGGCGATCTCGATGGCCAGTTCGTTGTCGGCCACCAGGTCGTTATGGATGGCCGTCACGCCTTTGACGCCTTCCAGCAGTTCAGCCATCACGCGCCGGTTCAGCGTCGAGGACACATGCCCGCTCAGCCACACCTCGCCGTCCACCACGCGCACCTGCACAGCGCGCAGATCCACGCGCAGGCGCGCATAGTTCCAGAGGGCAGCGCGCGCGTCGTCCAGCACCTCACCATCTGAGCGATAAGGGACGGGAGCAGCATTTGCCGTCGTCTGGCAGGCGACCGCGCGCCCGTCGTCGCTGATATCCACGATGCTGCCGGCATCGATCAAGAACTCGCCGCCCAGACCGCGCTTGATGGTGAGATGATGCAACGCATGGGTGGCCGCGACCATCGACACCTGCGACACATTGCCGAAATTGCTGCCGTTGACCTGGACCTTTGTGTTGCCGGAAAGCACGGTCATGTCGCGGCTCAACTTGGGCATGGCCTGCAACAGCGCCTCGCGCGTCACCGTCACGTGCATGTTCTCCGCCGTCGCGTCGGCGATGCGTTCCGGGGGAACCACCACCTGCGTGCCGCCGGGGATCTTCACAACGACGCCGGTGACGGCGCGCTGGCCGGGCTGCACGACCACGCCGGCGATATCCGCCGCTTCGCCATCGCTGGCGACGACGGTCGCGCCGAAGCGAAATTTCATCACCGCAATCGGGGGGTGTGCCATGTTGGACAAGGCTCCTTTATCGCAATCCCTCAGGGGAAAATGATGGAATCGTACACATTTGAGTGTAGCACGGAGCCTGATTTGCCGCAAGCGGGTGGCACTATGGATGACGAGAACACGAAGAGCGCAATTCCACCCTTATACCGTCTTCAGATATTCGCGGATCATCAAGGCGGCGGTGGCACCCTCGCCGGCGGCGCTTGCTGCCTGCTTGGTGCTGCCGGCGCGCACGTCGCCAGCGGCGAATATGCCCGGCACGCTCGTTTGCAGCGTGGGATCAGTGGCGATGAACTGTTGGTCGTCGCGCATGATCTCCGGCGGCAGCCATTCCGTGTTGGGCTGCAAGCCGATGAAGACGAAGACGCCTTTGGGATGTAGGGTCTCGGTCTTGCTGGTGGTGCGGTCGCGCACAACGACGCCGGTGAGCTTGCCCGCGCCCTGGAATGCGACGACCTCGGCATTCGGTCGCAGGGTGATCTGCGGGTTTTCCTGCACTTTGTCGCTGACGAGCTTGCTGGCAGTCATTTCGCTGCCGCGCATCAGAATGGTGACGTGGCTGGCGAAGCGCGTCAGGAAGAGACTTTCTTCCCCGGCGCTGTTACCG
>JAJPKG010000031.1 GCA_021323815.1 Pseudomonadota bacterium | reverse complement strand
GGGGATGTCGAAGTCGTCATGTGCTCGCTTTCCCTCGGTTCCGTCACAACCACCAGCGCCAGTATAGCACCGCGCGCTGGAAAGGCTCACGCGCACAGGACCGCTGCTAGCCAAGATGGGGGAATGAAGGAAAGGGAAATCATGGATGCTCACTCTGAAGCCAGGATGGATCAACATCTGATTCAGCAACCTGCTTCAGATGGCGGTTTCTGGTGAGCAACAGCCCTTTCATATACCGCGTGAGAAACAAGATCTCGCTGATACGTCCCAAGATCCCCAAGGGCGCGAAAGGTGAATTCATCAAACATCAGCATTCCGGCGAAGCATTGATAAACGTTTTCAGCTTGATTGTTAGCATGATGTTGCAGTTTTTCTGTCCAGCCCGGAGGGGTTTCTTTTTCGAGCCGGGGGGTTTAGCCCCCGGCTGCCGTGCGATGGCACGCTCTCTGATGCAATGGCGCGCTCTGCCGTGCGATGGCGCGCTCTCTGATGCGATGGCGCGCGCTCTGACTGCCGTGCGATGGCATGCGCCCTGATGTGCGATGGCGTGCGCTCTGCTGTGCGATGGCGCGCACTGCCGTGCGATGGCGCGCGCCCTGATGTGCGATGGCGCGCGCTCTGTCGTGCGATGGCGCGCGCCCTGATGTGCGATGGCGCGCTCTCTGATGCGATGGCGCGCGCTCTGTCGTGCGATGGCGCGCGCTCTGACTGCCGTGCGATGGCGCGCGCTCTGACTGCCGTGCGATGGCGTGCGCACTGCCGTGCGATGGCGTGCGCACTGACGTGCGATGGCTGCCGTGCGATTGCGCGCGCTCAGTACCCCGACGTGTTGATGAAGGCGTTGGCGATGATGGTGTAGCCAGCATCTTTGGGGTGGATGTCGCTGAAGATCGAGCAGATCCACGTATTGGTGCAGATGGTGGCCCCCATGTTCGCGCCGCCAAAGGCGGTGTAGGAATCGACGAGCGGGATGCCGAACTGCGCGGCTTCGGAAGCAAGCTCGCTATTCAACTGCTGCACGTAGGTGAGCGAGTTGGGGCAGATGTTGATGTAGGGATCGTAGTAATTGGTCATGATCAGGTCGCCGGTGCGCTGGCCGCTGCTGTTGGTGAGCGCGCTGACCAGTTGTGGCAGGATGGTGTTGACCATGTTGTTGTGCAGCGTTGCCAGATCGCTGGACCACGACGACGACACCGAGCAGGTCGAAGTGTTGATGTCGGGCAGCAGATCGTTCGCGCCCATATCCAGTGTGACGGGGCTGACCTGACCGGCGTGACTGTGCAGGAAGTTGACAGCGGCAGTCAGTTGCGGCCCCAGGTAATAGTTATGCAGGAGGTAGGCATAGGGGCAGCCGCCGTTGATCATGGTGGTGCTCTTTTCACCGTTGCAGCCATAATTTGTCAGGCTGCTGACACCATGATTCTTGAGGTTGTTGTAATAGTCCTGCACATAACCGTGCGACCAATCGAGATCCGGCTGATAGCCAAAGGCGAGGGAATCGCCCAGGCCGAGATAATAGTGCTTGGGGCCGACCCAGCTATAGCCGGCGGCGTGGGCGTGGGGCGGTGGCATGAGGATGTGCATGCCGGCCAACAGGAGCGCGACAATGAGCAGGCTGATGCCGACCAGGGTGAGATGACGCGGAAGCTTCACGGACATGCCCAAGATCTCCTTCCTCAACACTGAGGCGCGCATGCGTGGGACAACGAACAAATGCGAAAGATCCCTCAGGATTCTCTGCTACAATGCTACCTGATCGATAACAAGAAGTCAATGCTTTTTCCGGTCAAATAGGTAAAATGTCACACGATTTGCGTTGCTCAATCTGCCACGAGTGGTGGTTCTCTTGCGTTATCATCACAGAGACGAATGCATGATTCGCCGGATGCTATCGCTGCCGGCTTCTGTATGCCTGAGGCACAAAAGGACACACCTTCATGGAACCATTGCCGGATACGCAACCGATGCGCCCGCGCCAGGATTACGGCGCGCTGCCGAATCCCTCCGCCGTGCCGCCTGATGCGCCGCTCGCGCCTGTTGTGGTGGAGGCGACACCGCCGTCAGCGCGGGAACGCTTGCGCCGCGCAGGGGAAACGCTGCGCCGCTGGGGTGGCAAAATCCATATCAATCGCCGCTGGGTGTTGGGGGGCATCGCGGGTGTGCTGCTGGTGTTCGTGGTGCTCACCGGTCTGCTGCTGCACCGCGCCTATGATTTTGGCCAGGCGATCTCGAACCAGCCGCCGTTTTCATCACAATTGCCCGGCACGGGCAGGGTGAGCCTGGTATTCCTGGGCTATGGCGGGCCTGGACATGACGGACCATATCTGACGGACTCGCTGCTGGTGGTGACGTATGATCACGACACCGGCAAGAGCGCGCTGATCTCGGTCCCACGCGACCTGTGGGTGCAGGTTCCCCCGAACTCCGGCCATTATGCCAAGCTCAACACGGCGTATGCCTATGGCGTCTATAACGGCGGCCCGTTCGTCGGCGGCCAGCTAGCGACCGAAAAGGTGACGGACATCCTGGGCATCAATGTTCCCTATTGGGTGAGCATGGACTTCACCGGCTTTGATCAACTGGTAGATAAACTGGGTGGGGTGGATATCAACGTGCCGGATGACTTCATCGCTTCCGAATCGCCCTCGCACAAGCCGGCGTGGCCGTTCCATCACGGCATGCAGCACATGGATGGCGCGCGGGCGTTGATCTTCGCGCGGGCGCGCTACTGCGAGCCGCCGGCGGAAGCCAGCGATTTTGCTCGCTCGGTGCGCCAGCAAATTTTGATGCGCGCCCTGGTGAGCAAGATGAAATCGCCCCTCTCCTGGCCGGCTATCCCCGGCGTGATGGATGCCCTGCAACCGCACGTCCACACGAACCTATCGATCCGCGATCTGGCGACGATCTTCACCACGTTCGATTTCGCACACGCCAAACACATCGGCCTCACCAACCAAAACGTGCTGGTGGATGCCACCTCGCCCGACGGTCAGGACATCTTGCTGCCGCAAAACGGCGACTGGGGCTTGATCCAGCAATATGTGCAGCAGCAGTTGAACCAGTAGGGGCGCGATGCATCGCGCCCTGGTTCCCCCACATCGCGCTCAACCCTTCGCCCGGCGGGCGTCATGATTTCAGCGGCACCGAGATGATCATCGCGCCGTAGCCGGCGAGTGGCCCTTGCACATAGGGCAGCCCGTTCGCCGTGCCGAGCGGGAAGGATGTGGGGGCCGGCTCGGCATCAGCCGGTGCTGTCGTATCGAAGCGCCAGATGGTCGCCGCTTGGCTCGTATCAACTGAGTGGCCGGCGATGCTGCCGCTGAGCAGGATGCGGATATTCTTGGCGACGCCGGTGCCGCCGACATCTTTTTTGGGGTTGGCGACCTTGATGTTGCCGACCAGCAGCCGCAGCGATTTGCCATCCGGAGCAAGATAGGCCAACATGGTCACGCCGCTGGTGGCATTCACCGGCGCTTTGATGGGGATGAGCGTGCCGCCCTGCGGAAACTCTTGCGTGAAGAGCTTGTAGAAATAATACGGGCGATAGACTTTATATGACTTGATATCCATCAAGCCCAATTGCGCGTCGCTTTCCATCGCGAATTCATCGATCTGCTGCACGCCGTTATAATATGCCGTCGTCAGCGAATCGGACAGGAAGGCATAGGCCATCGGCCCGGTGCCGCGCAGATCGCGGATGGTGGTGGTGGACGCCTCGTTGATCCCCAACTCGGTGATCCAGATGGGGATGTTGGGATGATTGGGGAAATATTGCTGAAAATAGGCGTGCAGGTGCAGCAGGCGATCCAGGAAACGAGGCCCGGTGATCTGGCTCAAGATATCTTGATCCGACTCTTTGGCTGAGACGCCCGCATAGAAATGGAACGAGAGAAAATCCAGCGGAGCCGTCACATTCTGCAAGAAGTTTTGGAAATAGGTGTCGTCGGGGTACGAGTTCAGCGCCGGACCGCCGGTGATGATGGTGGGGTCTACTGCCTTCATGGCAGTGACGGTAGTGTTATAGAGTTCGGCATAGACTTCGGGGCGCATCCAGGGTGCCGCCGCCGGGCTGAAACCGGGTGGGCAGTGCGGATTGCAGACGGGGATATCCCAGCCCGACTTCGGCTCGTTCCAGATTTCCCAGGCGTGGACCCAGTTCGTGTGGCCTTTGTGGAAAACGCCGTTCTCGTCGGTAAAGCCGCCTTTGTTATAATAGGCGACGATGCGCGCCATGTATTGCGCGAACAGCGGAAAATTGGCGATGGGCAGATGACCCGTGTTGTCATACATCCAGGGTGGCGCGGTGCGAATGTCGAGAAAATAGCTGATGTTGTGAGCGCGCAAATCGCTAATGATGGCGTCCAGTTTGGAAAAATCCCACTGACCCTGGATCTGTTCGGGGGCACTGCCGGGGCTGTCGCCGCGAAAGCCCACGTGGACGCGCACCAGCGTCGGCTTCCATTCCGCCAGCAGTTGGTTGGCCACCTGGGCACGCTGCTCGCTGGGCGGCGTCAAGTCTTTCCAGCCC
>JAJPKG010000009.1 GCA_021323815.1 Pseudomonadota bacterium | reverse complement strand
GACGGCACTGACCAAGTCTGGCCGCCTGGCGGCGAGACGGCCGGCGATCTGCCCGCCCATCGAATGCCCCACGACGATGAACTTCTGGCCGGGATACCTGGTCGATATCACCGCTTCGATGTCGGCAACGTAATCGGCGGGCATGTAGCCGCCGGACGGCATGACTTCAGACCTGCCATGCCCGCGCAGGTCAGCGGCGACGACACGATACTTGCTCTCGAACAGCGGCAGCTGCCAGCTCCAATCGTTGGAATCGCAGGTCCAGCCGTGCAGAAACAGCACGTTCTTGCCCGTGCCTGCTTCCGTCATGAAGAGCTTCGCCGTGGGCCTCGTTGCTGCGTGGGCCATGCTGCGTGGCTGTGCGATCGCAACTGCCGCCGCGCCTGCTCCCGCCAGCACGCAGCGCCGGGACAAAACATGCTGATTCGTTTCCATTCCAGATCGTCCGTGATCCTTGAGCCATCGATCGGGTCCCCGGATCGGTTCGGCAATTCAGCTCCCGAACTCCGAGCACCTGTCTTGCCGCCAAGGTATACATTGGCTATCTAGGATCAATTACGCACCTATAGGTGCGTAGATATACGGAAGGATATCGGGATGGCGTGCCAGGTTGACGCGGTGTTCTTTGCGGACTGCGCCGCACGCTCTTTCTTTGATCAGGTCGCCAACAAATGGTCGGTGATGATCCTTACCCTGGTCAACGAAAAGCCGACGCGCTTCAATGAGCTCAGGCGGCGGTTGGAGGGCGTTACGCATAAGGCACTCACCCAGGCTTTACGGCGTCTGGAACGTAATGGGCTGATCGCTCGGGAGGTGCTCGCCACCTCGCCAGTCGCGGTTGAATACTCAATCACGGAACTTGGTCAGACTCTCCAGATCCCGCTCGGAGCAGCATATGATTGGGCGGTCAACCATTTGCGTGAGATCGAGCAGGCGCAGCAGACCTATGATGAACGGGCAGCTCGGCAAGGTTAACGCTTCGGCATTGGAATTCCAGGGAAGCGGCGCTCTCGGCGGCCTGTAATCTTTTCCCTCAGCGAATGGCGGTTGCGCGTAGCCGCCCCCTCAGATGGTCAAAGTGGGTCGAAGCTGGTCATGGCATTTGGCGGCTGATGTTCTGCTCCGCGATGTGGCCTTCATCCCCGCACCGTCCGCATCCGCTGCGCATAGACATTGATGATCAGCGCGATCAGCAGGATCAGCCCGCGGAGCAGGATTTTCAGGAAGCTGTC
The DNA here is from genome assembly GCA_021323815.1 of Pseudomonadota bacterium. Taxonomy (GTDB): domain Bacteria; phylum Chloroflexota; class Ktedonobacteria; order Ktedonobacterales; family JACDGC01; genus JAJPKG01. The sequence continues at coordinate 1,342 of JAJPKG010000009.1, read as the reverse complement.
GATGTTGACGTGGTCCAGGCCGTTGTTCAGCACGCCCAGCACGAACAGGCCGATGATGGTGTTGCCGATGCCGCCCTCGCCGCCGAACAGGCTGGTGCCGCCCACCACCACGGCGGCGATCGAATCCAGCAGGTAGGTATCGAACTCGTTCTGCTGCGCGCTGCCGAAATAGGCCACGCCCAGCATGCCGGCCACGCCCGAACAGACAGCCGAGATGATCATCACCGCCGAGATGATCGCCCGCACATTCACGCCGGAATACTCGGCGGCTTCCCGGTTGCCGCCCACCATGTACACGTAGCGTCCGAAGCGCGTGTACGTCAGCACCAGATGCCCGGCCAGCAGTGTCAGCGCCGCCACGATCACGATCCACGGCACCGGCCCCAGCGACTTGCTGCCCAGGGTCAGGATCAGCCGTGGCACGGCATAGGCAATCTGCCCACGCACCAGCAGGGCGCATATGCCGGCAGCAATCTGCAGCATCGCCAGCGTCATGATGAAGGAGGGAATGCCGATCCGCGTGACACCGAACGCGTTGATGTAGCCCAGTGCCAGGCAGACCGCGAAGGCCGCCAGGATGGCAACCCAACCGGGCAGCGGCAGGTTGGCGATGTTGACGCTGGAATCCTGCACAGTAAAAAACGCAACGACGATGCCGGTGGCATTGGCGATGCTCGCCACACTCAGGTCGATTTCCGCGCACAGGATGACGAAGGTCAGCCCGACGGCGATGATCCCGGTCACCGAGATCTGCGTCAGGATATTGCCGAGATTGCCGATCGTCGCGAAGGACGGGCTGGCGATGCTGAAGAACACCACCAGGAACAGCAGCGTGGCAAAGGGCGCGATGTTGCGCAACTGGCCACGCAGCCACCCGGGCATGGCGGACGGGCGTGAAACCCTGACGTCGGTGGCATCCTGGGGCATCCGGTAATCCTTATGCGGCCGCCAGCAGGCGGTCCTTGCTGACGGCTTCGCCGGCAAACTCGCGCACCACGCGTCCTTTCTTCATCACCAGGATACGGTCGGCGAGTGACAGCACTGTTTCCGGCTCGGTCGAGACAACCACGATGCCGATCCCCTTGTCGCGCAGCCCACGGACGATCTTCACCACGTCGTCCTTGGCGCCGACATCCATCCCCCGCGTCGGCTCGCTGAGGACCAGCACCTTCGGCAGGTGCGTCAGCCACTTTGCCAGCGCCACTTTCTGCTGGTTGCCGCCGGACAACGATCCCAGCGACAGATCGACACGCGGCGGCCGGATGCGCAGCGCACCGACATGTTGTTCGGCGATACGGCGTTCGGCGGAGGGGCGCACCAGCAGACGCGAGATGCGTTCCAG
>JAJPKG010000362.1 GCA_021323815.1 Pseudomonadota bacterium | reverse complement strand
CGCGCCAACCATCCATTGTTAATAGGCCGCAGCAAGGGTTCTTGCTGCATTACGGTCTGGGTCAACATCTCTCTCACTTCCTGGTGAAAACGTCATCGCTTTCACTCCCCTATTATACCTAGTCCATTTGTCGTCACAAAATGCCGTATCGGATTCGCCTGTCACAAAAGTGGTCATGCTTTCCTTGACACTCTTGTGACAGGTGCGGTATAATCATGACATGTGGCACACGAACGGTGTGCCACATGATTGACACAGATACTCCATAGGAGGTGGTAGCATGGCTACTGCAATTGAGCGCATCGCCCCGTATGCACCGGGGCCGAATGTCCTGGCAGTCATTAGGAAATCGCGAGAAGGTCGTCTCGCCGATCCCCTCACTGTTCCCGAACTCGCACGCATCGGGATTCCTGAAAGCAACGGCCCCCGCACCATCCAGGCGTTGAAGTTCTTGGGATTGATTGACGAGGATGGGCACCGTAGCCGCAACTATGAGCGGATACGAGTAGCCAGCACCCAAGATTATCCTGGTGTTCTCGCTGATATCCTTCGTGCAGCGTATGAAGATGTCTTCGCTGTCATTGATCCGGCAAAGGCAACTGATATCGAATTGCACGATGCCTTTCGGGGATTCAAGCCGGATTCGCAAACCAATCGTATGGTCCTGCTGTTTACAAGCCTCTGCAAGGAGGCAGGATTGATGGCTGGTGGGCCACCAGAAACCCGAACGCGTGCGCGGAAATCTAGCCACAGCGGTAAGGGCAATCATGCCGCTCCCACACGACCTGTTCAGAGTCCACCTCCCCCACCATATGACCCCGTGGCGCAACCTCTGTCCACCTTCCCTCCTCCTCTCACGATGCCGTACTCGACACCGGTGATAAGTGACGAGTATTACGAGCCCTTGCATGCATTGTTACGCCAATTGCCCGATTCACACAAATGGACCACAAAGCGACAGCGGCAATGGCTAAACGCTGTGACAGGAGCGGTGCAATGGCTCGTGGAAGTCACAGATGATGAGGAGAATCGATATGACATAACAGAGTAAACAGGAGAGCGCAAACCGGTGTCAACGGTTCACGCTCTCCTCAAAAGAAAGACGAATCACACATGGGATGCCTCTGTAGCTCAACCGGAAAGAGCAACTGCCCGCTAAGTAGTTGGTTGCAGGTTCGAGTCCTGTCAGGGGCACCCATACCTGGGGTAGTGGTGGAACTGGTATACACGCCCGGCTTGGGATCGGGTGATCAGCCTGGTGTCAACAGTCAACTGATCTGCGGGTTCGAGTCCCATCTACCCCACTTTCATTGTAAAGCATCGGCAGTAAGAGTGCAAGAGGCTAGCCCTTTTGTGGCTTCTTATAAGTAAGCCGCTTTCCTGCGGTTTGCCGGATAGCTTGCATGGTGCGCTCCCCATCTTTGTCCTTGCGCGTGCTGTACCGATAGTCGAACTCAGCCAGGTAGCGGTGCAAGTGCTGTACTGAGACGTGATGATAGGTGCCATCAATGGAACGCTTCAACTGGGAGAAGAAGCCTTCCACCGTGTTGCTATGCACCCGGATCGCCGTCTCCCCTTCACCATCCGTGCGGGCATATTCCCCGCGCCATGATCAACCGTGTGGTGAGCGGCAAAATCCTTGCCCGGCTTGGTGTAGACCGGATAACTATCGGTAACGAGCGTGGCATCGGGCTTCACTTGCTCATGCAAGATAGCGCCGATATTCTCCCCCGTCACATTGGCAACCACCTGGGAGCGGGCTTCCCCGTCACGTTCCACCAGCGTTACGACAGGCGTTTTGTTCGCCGCCCCACGCCCGCGCTTGCCGTGTGCCTTGCCGCCGATGTAGGTTTCATCGGCTTCCACAGTACCACTCAGCTTATCAACTAATGGAGGACGAGCCATTGCATACCGAATGCGGTGTGCCATAAACCATGCCGAACGATACGCAATCCCAAGCTGACGCGAGAGTTCAAGGGCTGATACGCCGTTCTTGCCAGCACACATGAGATGTACAGCAAGTAGCCACTTGGAAACGGGGATGTGCGAGTCTTCAAAGATGGTACCAACGAGAACTGAGAACTTTTGACGACAATCACCACACTTCCACAAACGGCGGTATGAGGTATCGCCGGTACGGGTCGTGCGGATACCGCTTTCAGGTTCCAAAAAGTAGGCATGATTCACGATCCCACAATGCGGGCAAATCGGACCATTAGGCCAGCGCGTTTGTTCAAGGTATTGCCACGCCGCTGTTTCATCGGAGAACAGTTTAGCAATTGTGCTAAGATTTAGCCCTTCGACATCCATCATCCCACCACCTACAATCAGACTAGCACACTATACTATTCTGGTCGTGGGCATGAAAATCGGATGCAAATACAGCGAAAAACCCCTGAATCCATCAGGGGTTAGCACAAACGGGCTATGTTAATTTGGGTCCATCAAGTGCATAATCGCGAAACACAAACAGCGGGTGTGGTGTCGGCAACATCCTCAGCAAGCTCCATTACAGCACTCGCATGCAGATCGCCGTATGGGCAACAGAAACCAGCACTCTCGGCGACCGGCTGGGGCTTTTCACCACCCCAGCCCAGAGCTGCGTGGTGACGAGCAGCACCCTCATCACCGCGCCGACAAGGCATGGCAAAACGCCGGCGCTCAGTGCGTGGGCAGCAACAGTAGAACAGCCGGTGGCGTGGGTTTCGCTTGACAGCGACGATAACGAGCCAGCGCAGTTATGGGCCTATGTGTTGGCCGCGCTCAACAGCATGCAGCCGGACGTGATGCGTGCGCGAAATGGAGTTGCTGGGTTAACCGGCGTCTTTCTCATGTGACGGCTCTTGCTTGCGTTTCGCCTCACGCTCTTGGTCGCGCTTCACCTGGCTGTTGGCGATGGCGCGCCAGAAATTTTTGCCAGTCACCTGCATGCCATAGCGCTCTTTGCGCTGGCGCTTTTCCCGTCGTTCGCCTTTCGTTTCAGACATCGTCGTCGCTCCTCACTGTTGCCACAGTCCTGCCAACATGATATTGATGGGCTAGCTGATTTCCCCCTCGCAAAGCGTCATCAATCATAATAGTCCGGCGCACGTTTGAGCGTTTTCCACTGCGCGGCATCATGCCCAAAGATGGTCAGGGCGTGCTCACGCTCGGCCAACTCGATGAGCTTGCGCGTGCTGGCACGCATTTGCTCCTCGTTGTCGTCGTTCGGCGTCGCCGGGCGATCTGGCCGGAACAAGCTTTGCAGCGGCACCGCATCGATGATCAGCAGCACCGCGCCTGTCTGCGGCAGCCGCACCAACACCGACTGATGACCCGGCGCATGACCGCTGGTCTCAATCAACATCAGACCAGGAAGGATCTCAGTGTCACCTTCAACCAAGCGATAGCGCAATGCAGGATAATCCCAGTGCGGACGCGCGAGCGCATAACGTTCATGGCCGCCCCGCGCCACCTCGTAATGCGCCCGCTGCACGACGAACTCAGCCTGGGGAAAGGCATCATGCGCGCCCGCGTGATCAGGATCGAAATGCGTGCAGATCACCATATCGACCTCGTCAGGGCGCACGCCAAGCTCGGCCAAACTGGTCACGATATCCTTCTCATACTGCGGCTTTGGCAGATTCATCCGGGTGCCCGCGCCAGGCACCATGCCGGTGTCGATGACAATATGCTTGCCATCGTTGGTTGTGACCAAATAGGCCACGCAATTCATATCCAGCGTGCGGTCCGGGGCCACCTGCACGGTGGTCAACGACAGCGGCAACAGGTAAAGGCGTTGCAGGATGGTGTCAGGCATGGGAGCGATTCTCCTGATTGCTGCCATTGTGGTTTGTGTAGCAAGATCGAGCAGCCTGAACACTATACCATATCGTGCGTGAGGAGAAGAAAAAACTCCCTCTCCCCTTCACCCGTTTTTCTTAGATGCCTTTCCTTTCGCTCACTGGGAGCATCGCTCCGCATGATAAGATGCTCGAACCGACTCAGATCCGTTTGCCAGGGATGCTGCGACCGTACACGCCATTGCGCGAAGGCCGTCTCGCGGTCGCGATAGAAATCATCTGGCGAACACTCATTTACCTTACAATAATGCGCGATGAGACGGTCATAGTCCAGCCGGCCTTCCTGGGCAAACATTCCGGCTAGTCCGATATGCTTGACGTGATGGCACAATGAGCAGAGCGCAATGAACCCTATCAACTTCTGCATATATTTCTCGTCATCATAGGTCCAGATCTCATGGCACTCCAGACGCGTGTTGGTTTGCCCGCAGATGCCGCAACGATGATGATGATGCGCGTAGACCTGCTTGCGCAGTGCATCCCATGCCGCCTGTGACATGACCTTACGCATGTTGCTATACCACGCCGTGCTGGGAACCAGCTCAATGGTTAGTCGTCGTTCACGCATTGCCGCCTCACTTGGATGAAATGCATCCCTGATGTTTCCTGTCCATTCCGCGTGGGATGACTCTTTCTGGCAACGTACCACATGTTCGCGCCTCGCGTTGCTCTCCACCCCGTTGCTACCTCACATGAGCGATTGATCCCCTCTCGCGCGCCATGAATCCATCCGCTGTTCCATCCAGCGGCGGACGCGCTTCCACTCCGTCGGCTGGCATGCTATACACAGCGCAGGGCCGAGGCGCTCTGCGAGCTATCACCTGGGAGGGGGACGGTGTGACAGATATACTCGTGATGCGAGATGAACCGGCATCTCCGGCACAGGCCGCGCCGGAAGCACCGCAGACCCCGCGCGTGCGCGGCTTCGCGCTGGCGAGCGTGCTGGGCACCGCCATGCTGACGCTGCTGCTTGAGGCGCTGGATCAAACGGTGGTCAGCACGGCATTGCCGCGCATCATCGGCTCATTTCAAGGTTTCGACCGCTACATCTGAGCGGTCACGGCCTATTCGCTGGCGTCCAGCAACTCCGGCGTGGCCATCACGCCGATGACGCTGGCCTCGGTGGTGGGAGCCATCGTTGCAGGCGTGGTCGAGGTGGGCGACACCGGGCAAAGCGAGGTGCGTATCAGCAGCGGCGGCGCGACGGTGCGAGCGCGCAACGTGGCGGGCAACATCACGCTGAACCTGGGGCATGGCAACGTCGATCTCGCGGAGATCGACGGCGAGATCGCCATCAATTCGGGCCACAGCGCCATCACCATCAGAGATGCCGCAGGACAAGTCCGCATCTCCACCGGCCACGCTGACATGCACCTGGAGCGCGTCACCTGCGCCCCCGGCACGTGCAACTGGATCAAGTCCGGCGGGCGGCCCCATCGACATCGCCGGGGAAGTGCGCGTCGGCCAGCAATTGGGGAACCGTGACGGGACGCAGCCCGTCTTTGCGCAGCCCAGCGGGGAACGGCACGCGCAAGCAGACATTTTTCAGCTATCATGCGTCACCAGCACCACTGCCGGCGTGCGACCGCGCATCAGCACCGTTTCGATGGGCGTGCCGAGATAGAGCGCGGCATCGGTGGAACGGTCCACCGCGCCGAGAACGACCAGATCGTAGGGCTGGCGCGCCAATTCTTTGACGATGGCCGCGCCGGGATCATCGTTCAATTCCACCTGCTGGCTGGTGCGCACGCCCAGGCGACTGACGCGGAAATCCAGCTCGCGCAGCAGATGATAGCCCGACTGTAACAGATGCCGGTGGCTGCGGTTGCGCCAGAAGAAAGTATCTGTGCGCGCTCGCACGCTGGTGAAAAGCACCAGTTCCGCGTCGTTGGCCTTTGCCAGATAGGCCGCGACATCGCCCGCCGCCAGCGAATGCGCGAAGCCGTTGACGGCCACCAGAATGCGCCCCGCACGCGGAGATGACTGCCGCCCGTGAATTGTCACCAGCACATCGGCTTCCGCGTGACTGATGATCTTATCCTGCAAGCTGCCGAGCGTGAAGGGATGAGCCGGATCGGGCGGCGACGCGCCGATGGCGATCAGATCGTGATCCTCGGCGGCGTTCAAGATCGCGTCGAGCGCATCATGGCTCTGCACATCGCGGCGCGTCAGTTCCGCCGTCTCGCCCTGATCCGTCGCGTCACTCAAGCGATTTTCCACGTGGGCGATGGCATGTTCATGGACGGCATCACCCGCTGCGTCCTTGCCGACGACCAGTTGGGTGACATCGAAAATTTCCTTTTCTGCCCGCTTTGTCTGGATGATTCGCTCGACCAGCGCCGCCGCGTCTTCGGCGTGCAGTCCCGGCGCGACCGGCACCAGAATGCGTTCCAGGCGCGGCATATAGGACCGGCGGCGCGCTTCCTCGCGGTTCAGGCGCGCCAGTTCTTCCTGGCCCGGCGGCACGCGGCGTTCCAGATAGGCGATCACCGCTGGCGCGGCCAGAACGGTCAAAATGGCGACAACAGTGTAGATGGTGTAGATGCGCACCGAGAGCAACCCAAGCTGCACGCCAACGATGGCGACGATGACATCGGTTCCCCCTTTCAGGTTCAGCCCCACGCCCACCAGCAGCGATTCCCACCGGCGCAGACCGCCCCACAACGCGCCGAGCGCGCCCAGCCCCACTTTGATGCCTGTCGCGGCCAGCAGCAACAAGAAGATCTCGCCGAGCGCGGCGGGCGAGCCAAGCTGAAAGATATTCACGCGCATGCCGGCCATCACGAAGAAGATCGGCGCGAACAGGCTGATGGTGAGCGTCTGCACCCGCGAGCGCAGTTCCTCAGTGGCACGCGGGGCCTGGCTGAGCAGCACGCCGAAGACGAACGCGCCCAGCAGCGCGTGGAACCCCAGCGCCTCGGTGATGGCAGCGGCCACAAACATCAGCACCAGCACCAGCGACAGCTCACCGTTGGCGATGATGGAAACGTCCGCCATGCGGCGCATCGCCCAAAAGGTGAAGCGCCGGCCCAGCGTCATCATCAGCGCGAAGAACAGAACGACGATGATCACGCTGCGACCAATCCCCTGCATCCCCTCGCCGGCTTTGAATGCGACAACGACCGAGATGAGCAGCCACACCGCGACCTCGCTGGCGACACCCGCCGCCAGGATCACCTGGGCATAGCTGCGGCGCAGCGCGTCGCGCTCGATCAAGATCTTGGCCGCCACGCTGACCGCCGTGACCGACAGCACCAATCCCAGAAAGACGCCTCCCGGCGGTCTCACGCCCAGGAACAGCCGCGCAAAGAGGAAACCTGCCAGAATGGATGGGATGATGGCTCCCACCGCCGCCAGCGAGCCGGGGCGCGCGTTCTGGCGCAAAATGCGCAGATCCACTTCCAGCCCGGCGATCATCAACAGCAAGATCGCCCCCAGCCAGGAAAGCAACGATAAGCCCTGGCCGACGGTATGATTGAGGAAGACGGCGCGATAGAGGCCCGGAAAGATCGCCCCCAACGCGGAAGGGCCGAGGATCACGCCACCGATCAGTTCGCCCAGCACTTCCGGCTGGCCCAGCCGCCGCGCCACCTCAGCCGTGCCACGCCCAATCAGCAAGATAACGGCGACAGCCACCAATGTCAACAACAGTGCTTCGTCTGATAATCCCTGCATGTGTTTCCCCCTCCGGCCTGTCAGCACGCATGCCACTCAACAAAAACAATGCCAGCGAGATCGGCGGGGACACTATGTTCCCGGCTCGCTAAAGATGCCCCATGCGGGGCTACATGGTGGCACAACTTACATGAACAGCAGGGAAATGGAAGCAGTAAAAACACCTACATAACTTCTTTATATCTCTGTGGTTTTATATCAATAGGACGCCGCCCTCAGCTGATGATGGCATGTGACGCGCGGTAACAACACGGGTAGATGCTATGTGCGTGCGCCGGCAGAAGGGAGATCACGATGAAAACAATTCTGGTTGTGGATGATCAGATGAATGTTCGCCGCCTGGTGCATGAGTATCTGGCGCAGGAAGGCTTTCGCGTGGTGGAAGCGGAGACAGGGCGACAAGCGCTGATTGTGGCGCGACGCGAGCAGCCCAATTTGATCTTATTGGATATCATGATGCCGGAAATGGGCGGCTATGAATTTTTGCGCGCCTATCGCGCCGAGAGCAAAACGCCGATCATCGCGCTGACAGCCAAGCAGGAAGAATCT
>JAJPKG010000004.1 GCA_021323815.1 Pseudomonadota bacterium | reverse complement strand
CGCTCCCTGGCGTAAGCTGGGGAGAGGATTGAAACAGTGCTCAGCGCATGGAAAATATGCGCGAGCGCGTGTCGCTCCCTGGCGTAAGCTGGGGAGAGGATTGAAACTCTGGATATCGGCGCATGGCGTCACCAAAGCCGAACGTCGCTCCCTGGCGTAAGCTGTAGGGGGCGGCTGTCAGCAGAATAAGATCGCTTCTGGGAAGGAGACCGGGCGAACGGCCCCGTGTGCACTATGGCCGACAATCAGTGTGTACTATGGCCGACGACCCGTGTGCACCTTTGCCGGTGATCAGTGTGCATTATCGCCCGATGATTGACAAAAGAAGCGCGCGTCGGGCTACAGCGGTTTTGCTGGGTAGTCGGGGGCGCTCCGCCTCTTTTGGGAGTTTGTGGGCCTTTGGGGCCACGCTTGCGTGGTGTGGCGAGAAAACTGCTCAAGAGACTCCTCATAAATCAGCCAGTAATTGCCAACTCGTGTTGCAGCAAGTATTCCACGTCGTATCAGTAAGCCAATATGATCGCGGCTTAGCCCTGACCGTTTATGTGCCTCGGTGGTTGATATTAATGGGCGGCCATCGGTTGCAAGTAACATCCGTATTTCCTCATGAAAAGGATGCAATCTGCTATTCACTATAACATGTCACTGGAATGATTGTGGAGCCTGATGGAAGCAGATGCTAATTATATTCGAGAAGATTTATGGCGCGTTCTGGCTTCTCAAAAGCAGGGTAATCGTCGCTTTTATGGCTGTCTCATGAAAATCTCGGTACATCGATGGTGTTTGTTCTGGATCTGCCTGTGAAATAGCCAATGCTTCTTCATAGGACATGCCAACGATATCCGCTATGTTCTTTGCATTTATCCAGTCATCAGGAAGCGAGCCATTTTCGATACTTTGCAGACACGATGTTTTGACAGCTTCAAAATAGTTCAGATTGCACGTCAATAACTGAGGGTCGGTCGTTTCCCCATGACAAGGCAAGGCAATTGCAGCGTTTAATCCTGCCAGGACTTCCAATGAGTGAATGAGGGAAGGCAAGGTCGCAGCATTGGCGACATAGGGAAATGGTGACTCTGCGGCATCTCCTGTAAACAGATGTCGAATGTTTGGTATCCAGATGGCGATGTGGTCAGGGCAATGGCCAGGGGTAGGAATTAATGCTAATTGGAGATCTCCACAGTCTATGGCTGTTTGTTTGTCAATCGTGTTGGTTGGGGGAACGAGTCGAACTTCGGCAAAACGAGGATCTTTCTGTTGTTGGTCGCTTAGATAGTGTTTGTCTTCATCTGATGTGAGGCGCTTTGCTGCATAGGCGTGACCATAGATGGGCGCGGGGAGTTCGCCATCTGTGGCAAAAACCGCATTTCCCCAGCAGTGATCATAGTCGGCATGCGTGTTGATCACGAGCGGCTGACGATCAGCAAGATAAGGACGCATTGCCTCGACCATCTGGCGAGCGAGGGCGGGAGTAGCTAATGTGTCAACGAACACCACATACTTGTGAGTCACAATGGCAAATGCATCTACCTGTTCCCCTGCCTCAGCTTCATCTGCCCGAAAGATGGTGATCCGCTGGTCCCATCCGCCGTTCGTGATCTGCTGCATCTGCGCTCCTGTTGTGTGCTGTTATTGAGCAAAAAGGCGTTCGCCGAATGCCTTAACTGCTGGGTGCTTGTATTCCTTGCTCTGAGCCATCATCGTGTAAAGACGTTCCAGCCTGGCTTCGCTCGCGGTGTTGCCAATCACGCGCGAACTGATGAGGCATTTCATCGCCGTTTCCGCTGCGCTCTTGGTATCCCTGAGTCCCCAGAGCGAGTGTGCTTGCATGCTCTCAACATTCAGCCGCCAGTGGGTGTTATCAGGATAATCAGCCTCGATGAGATTGATTGTTTCAACACTATGCTGATACGCTTCGCCATACTTGCCTACTGCAAGGCTGGTGATCAGCGCCATATCAGCATAGATGGCTGGTGGATTGGTGATTCCGCCGATCCACATCTCTGGATCTGGTCCTTTGCGGGCTTTTGCTGTCGCTGTGAGCTGCTGTGTCTCGCTATACCTGCCGGCATAAGCATAGGCTGCGCCGGCCATCAATTGCGCTTCAGCCCAAAGAGGGAACGATGCCTTCTTGCTCACTTCGAGCAAGATATCCGCATTACGCACAGCGGCGGTTGGTTTCAGTTCGTCCAATAGAACCATATTGCCCAGTCGGTGCCGTGCTGCCGTTTCCAGGTCCGCACTCCCGATTTCCCGCGCGATCTCAATTGCCCGATGGAAATGCGCCTCGGCGGTGCCGAAGTTCATGATATCGCGCTGAAGCCGTCCCAGGAGGATATGCATGTCCCCGATAAGCAATTGGAGCGTGCGCTTTTGGGCTGTCGGCAGGGCATGCTGGGCAAGATGTGCTAGCGCAACAAGTTTGCCGTGGGCAATGGAGTTGATGTAGTCTAGTGAGACGCCACGCTGCACGCCCTCCAAAAGCTGCCACGTTGCATGGTTTGCGTCAATGAGTTGACGCATATCCGCGTCACTTAGCGGCTGTGTGTAAAGTGGTAGACTGAGGAGGAAGCAGGAGTGTTCCCCTTGCTTCAAGGACAGTCATCATGCCCGAACCCCTGTATCCCAGCGACGTGACCGATG
>JAJPKG010000128.1 GCA_021323815.1 Pseudomonadota bacterium | reverse complement strand
CGCGCCGCTGCCGAGATGCTGCGCCGCGACCGTCGCACGTGGAGACGCTTATGACAACACCAACCAACGAGATTCCGCTCTGGCAAATTAAACCCGAACTGGCAAAGATGTGGAACGAGGTCACGCGCAGCAGCGTCCTCACGCTGGTTGTCTATGCCCCTGGTGCCGCTCGCGCCGCGCAGGTCATCGACCGGCTGAACGTGTTGCAGGGGCAGCATCCCTCACGCGCCATTATCCTTGCCGTCGAACCCGCCGAGATGCGCTCCGAACCCGCCGCTGTCGTCAGCTTGCAAAATCATCAGCTCGCGGAAGGTGCCAGCCAGGTCGGCGACGAGCAGATCACCATCTTCCTGCCCGACACCAACACCGACCGCATCTCGGATTTCGTGACGCCGCTGTTGCTCAGCGACATGCCGGTGTTCGTATGGTGGGCCGGTAACCCGCCGACTAACCGCCATGTCATTGACGATCTGGTGGATCTCGGTGATCACCAGTTGTTTGACAGTGCTGCTTTTCCCCAGCCGATCCGCGATATCGGCATCCTGGCACACATCATCGAGCGTTGCCGCTCAACGGCGGTGAATTATAAAGCGTTTCATGATTTCACCTGGGCGCGGCTGCTGCCCTGGCGCGAGGCGCTGGCCCAGAGCTTCGATCCGCCCTATCTCACGCATCTGAGCCATCTCACTCACCTGCGCCTGGGCTTCGCCAGTGACCCCAACCGTCCCGCGCGCCCCGCGCCGGCATATCTGCTGGCGGGATGGCTGATCGCCCGCCTGGGCTTGACGGCCACCAGTTGCACAACGCGTGAAAACGGCGCGCTGGCCGCCACGCTCACCGCACCGCAAAGGCCAGGTGCCATCGCGCTAGAGATCGCGCCTTACACTGTGCCCGGTGTCACGCTCGTCACCGGCAATCTGGAACCGACATCGCAGCCCTCGCTGCTGCACGGCTCGCTGCTCTTCGCGGAAGCGCTCACTTCGGTCAACGGCGAAACCATCACCTTTCGCACCATGCGCACCAGTGATCCCACCAAAGGCGTCAGCACCATCACACGTGGCGAAAATGACGCGCTGGAACCGCTGCGCTGGCTTTCCCTGGAAACCCCCAGTGAGCTGGATCTGCTGGCACTTCAGCTCACGCGCTTCCGCTATGACCACGTCTATGAAGATGCGGTGCTGGGCGCGCAGGCGCTGCTGAGAGCGCAGCACGGATAGAGGGAACATACGGCCAACGCGATTTTTCCGGCTCATCGTTCATCTGCCAGCATCGCGGCGCGATGTTCAGTCCAATAATGGTGCGTTTTGGCGACAACGGTGATGACGTTTTTGATCTCATATTCCAGGCGGAACGCGGGGCCAGCAGGCAGGTAGAGAAGCTTTTCTACCCGCCGCACGCTCACCTGTTCCGCCATGATGGCGATGGCCAGCCAAAGAGCCATTGGTTCGTCACAGCAAACGATGCCCACCCAGCCAGGCAGATCACCCGGCACGATGGGTCGCTGTGTCACCAGCCGCAACCCGCGCTCGATCTCAGCCACAACGCGCCCATATGCTGTAGGATTAGCAGCAATCTCGGCAGGTGATGGAGGAAGCAGCAGCGTGCCACGATGCGGCGGTCCCCCCGCCAGCGCCAGATCGCAAAAGTCCGTCCACATCTCGTCCCAGGCGACCTGCCCGTCAGGAGTATAGCGCAGGGAAGCGGACCCCATCGGCGTCGAGCAGACGGGGCCTCCATCGCGATAGCGTGGCGGCAGCATCTCGCTGGGGACCAGTGGGCCGTGTTGGTGCCCTGCCTTCGCGCCCACCAGAAAAAGTTGCGGCATGGTGCTGACCCGCCAATCGATCTCAGCGACAGCGCTGCCGGAGATCGTCACCGCGCAGGGAACGGTAGGATCACCACTCCAGATCATGTAGTCGCCCGCGGGTAAAGCCGGAAATAATGCCGCATACAGCGTGCGCCCGTTGACGCGTCGTTCCAGCACATCGGTATGAATGCGCTGAGCCAGATCCGTCATCGGACTCACGGTGATTTCGCAACCATGCAGTTCCGGGCGCACATACACAATGAGCGCGCCCATGTCATCACCGATATCCAGCACCGCCGGAGCGCTATGACATTGTAAATCCTTCGTTTCCGCCATTTCCATGAACCCCTTGCCTGGATGATGAACGGCGTCTCATGGTCTGATCTACACCATAGATAGGGAGATAGATGAAGGCCGGGCGAACAATATTCGTGCAAGTTGCTCTGGCGAGAGCAAGAGTCGCTTCCATGAAGTGGAAGAGGCGATTTTTTTTTGACCCGCAAAAGACACATCCACTCCTATGCAGAACGTGTACGCATATCACAGGTGACGCAGCAGCTCACTGAGAGAATGGGGGCGGAGAACGCGCCGCTCCTGATCAAGAAAAGAGCGATGCACGATGGCTACGAAAGTTTCGCGACGCAAACTCATCGTTGGTGCCTCCGCGGGCGCGGCGACGCTCGGCGCATTAGCAGTGCCGGTGTATGAAATCATCAAGAAGAACAACGAAGCACTGCCAGCGTCTGCCGCCACCAGCGGCCCGCTGATGGTCTACGTAACCGATCCCACCACCGCAAACGTGACGCTGCTGGTGGGCAGCAAAGAAATTCATTTCACCGATCCGGCATTGGTGACACGCTTGTTGCAAGCAGCGCAGTAAATCCCCTCATTCAGTGAGTGGCTGTGTCTGCCATGAAAGGAACACTGGCATGTCTTCCCACCGCGAAGCCCCGGAAATCTCCAAAGATCCGGTCGCAGACAACACCGATGTGTATGCCTTTGTCAGTCCGGATGTTCCCGACACCGTTACGTTGATCGCGAACTACATCCCGCTGGAAGGGCCAGACGCCGGGCCAAACTTCTTTGAGTTTGGCGATGATGTGCTGTACGAGATCCACATCGACAATGATGGCGACGGCGATCCAGACATCACATATCAATTTCGCTTCACGACGCTGGTGCGCAACCCTGATACCTTTCTCTACAACACCGGACCGATTACGGCGCTTAATAGCCCTAACTGGAATCGGCGTCAGGTATATTCGGTTACGCGCGTCTTTAACGGCCAAATCGCCAACGTTGTCGAAAACATCACCTCGCCGCCCTGTAACATTGGGCCGCGTTCCACCCCAAACTATGCCGCGCTGGCAGAAACCGCCGTGCATCGCCTTTCCACGGGTGAACTGGTGTTTGCCGGGCAGCGACGCGAAGGCTTTTTCGTGGACCTGGGATCGATCTTCGATCTCGGCGACCTGCGTCCCTTCCAGAATCTGCATCTGATTCCAACCCCCGCAGCACCAGGGGTGGATGCGACCAAAAACGTCAACGTCCACACCATCGCGGTGCAAGTTCCCATCAGCCAGCTTTGGTCTGATGAGGGCGGCGGCAATTCACGTTCTACGCATCCGATCATCGGCGTGTGGGCAACCGCCAGTCGTCGCAGGGCGCGGATCTATGGCGGAGGCGATGAACGGTCATGGGATACCGGGCCATGGTCACAGGTATCGCGGCTGGGCAACCCGCTGTTCAATGAAGTCATCGTGCCTATGGGCAAAAAGGATCTCTGGAACGCCTTGCCACCGAGGGCGGATGCGCAATTCGCCCAATATGTGGCGCGTCCCGAACTGGCAAAGCTGTTGCCGATTCTCTATCCGCATGTGTTCCCGAACCTGGCGGCATACGCGAAGCCACGCGCTGATCTCGAAGCGATCTTGTTGACCGGCATCCCATCCGGCATTATCAAGGGCTTCCAGAACTACACCGGCGCGACGCAAGCCGATATGCTCCGTCTTAACACATCCATTCCCCCAGCAAGTAAGCCGAGTCCCTTAGGGCTGTTGGGCGGCGACGCGGCGGGCTTCCCAAATGGGCGACGCGTCTTCGATGATGTGGTGACGATTGAGCTACGCGCTATCGCGGGCGTCACGCTGCCGCTGGTGGACCCCAGCTTTACGCCGGATGCTGCCGCCAGCAAGGTGACGGATGGCCTGACGCCGGGCAGTGATCGCTATATCTCGCAATTCCCCTACCTGGGTGTGCCAAAAGACGGCTATGATACACCCTCGTCATAGGGTAGTGTTATCTCAACATGGCGCGATGCTTTGCCTTGCATCGCGCCATGTGTTTGAGAAGGCGATAGTGTTGTCGGCGGCTCAATGCTCAGTTCTGAGTGATAGATGGTGCACGGTTGCACGGCGCGTGAGACTGGCGTGCTGACCGCCGCGCTCGCCGCACCCAACGACTGGATGCCGTCGCCCTGGAGATCGCCCAGATCTGTCTGCACGGGCGCTTTTGCGTTCTCTGGTTGGCTGCTGTTTTGTCTCGTTTCTGTGTGTTTTTTTCTGCTTTGTTTTTTTTTTTTGTAGTGTATGACTATAAGAAAAGTCTATATCGAGCAGATGCGCACCTAGCGTGATTGCTCCATATAGGCGTAAGAGTATGGCTTGCTTCTTCCTGGGCTTTGCAGTAAACTTAGACCAGTCGCTGTTCCTGTGCTGCACACAAGGAGTTTTTATGTCGCCTTCTTCTCCGCCAGCGATTTTGCTGGTAGACGACAATCCCGCGATTTTTACCATGTATAGAGAAGTATTGCCGGCATTGAGTGGGTTCACCATCCTGACCGCGCTCAATGGCGTCGCCGCCCTCGAACTCCTCGAACAGTTGAAACATGCGGGCCAGTCCCTCCCCGCGTGTATCGTTATCGATGTGATGATGCCTGAGCTCAATGGCATCCAACTCGTGCGCGCCCTGCGCGGCGATCCGGAAACCGCAGACATTCCTCTGATCATCCTCACCGCCCTGGCTCAGGACAAGGATACGTTTCTTGGTCTCGCGTCAGGCGCGGACCAGTATCTTACCAAACCGGTAAGTGTTGACACCCTGCTCAACGCAGTCCGCACGGCAATGACGCTCAGTAGCGAGACGCGCGCCCAACGGCTACAACAGCTGGCGGAACCCCCTGAAACCGCATCCTAACTCAGAAGGAAGGTGCATTATGACTACACTACCCGGCCGTCTCGGCCCCCCGCTGATTGGAGAAACTGCCGCTCTCTATCGCGATCCCTATGGCTATGGGGCGAGCCATTACGAACGCTATGGGCCGATCTTCCGTAGCCGGTTGCTCTTCAAGCCAGCCGTGATCCTTTTAAGTGCAGAAGGACAACGGTTTGTCTTGCAAACCGCGCAGAAAAGCCTGGACACTGGAGCAGGCTATGCCATCGTTCATGATCTGCTCGGCGACGCCCTGACCCTGACTGATGGTGAAGTCCACGCCCGGCTCAAGACCTGGATGGCCCCGGCCTTCGCCGCCAAGAACATGCCGCTGTATCTCGCCACCATCAATCAGGTCATCTCTCGCCGCCTTGCCACGTGGGGTGAGCGGGGGAAGTTGGTCCTGCAACAAGAATTCGCCGCGATCACCTTTCGCCTGGGGATCGCCTTATTGTTAGGGATCGCCCCCGACGCACGCGACACCCAAGAGTTGCTGCATCACTGGAATACCTTCGCCGCCGGCGTCAGCACCCTCATTCACTTCATCCCCGGTCCTGTCACTCGCTTCGGGCGAGCGATGGCTGCCCGGCGCTGGCTACGCCAGCGTATCGCGCAGATTATAGAACAGCAAAAGCACAGCGACCAGACCAATATCATCCGTTTGCTGGCCGACGCAGGGATGCCGGATGAAGAGATCATCACCCAGATCATCTTCCTGATTCACGCCAGCTATGACACGACCACTGACACCCTCACGTGGGCCTTCGTCGAACTCCTGCGCCATCCGGACCTCCTCGCACGGGCGTATGCCGAAATCGGCGCTGACGCCCTGGATGCTCCGCTCAGTTTCGATGATCTCAACAATAAGCCTTTGCTCGATGCGATAATCATGGAATCACTGCGCCTCTATCCCCAGGTACATCTGTTCTTTCGTGGGGCAAAGGAAGATCTGGAATATGAGGGGCATGCGATTCCTGAGGGGACGATTGTCGGATTGATTCCCGCTTTCACCCATCGGCGTGCCGATTATTTTGCCGCCCCCCACCAATTCGATCCTGATCGGTTCCTGCCACCTCGTGAGGAACAGAAGCGCACGCCTTTCGCCTGGATAGGCTTTGGCGGAGGCATGCACGGCTGTCTGGGCGAGATGATCGCCCGCCTTGAAATCAAAGCGCTCGCGACCGCCATCTTCCGCCGCTTTGATCTGACTCTGGAACCTCACCAAGATCTCCGTCAGATATATCTTGCCCTCAGTCGCCCGCGAAGTGGTGGACGCGTCACGTATTCCAGGAGGTTGGCATGACAACGCCGGTTTCTGCCATCGACACATCGGTTCCCGTCTTCACCGAACTGCTCACCCGCTACGAGACCGACCAGCGTCTGCGCATCACGAAGCGGGCCGCCCTCATCCTGGGGGTGTCGAGCGTGGTAGGATTCGGGGGCAATATTGGCTATGTCTTCTCTCGGCCCAATCCTACCTCGCTTCTGCCAGTGCCAGCGCTGATCACCATCTTTTCCGCAGTCGCGGTCTTTACCGGCGTCCTGGCCATTGCATATCAGGCTGCACGGCAACGGCGTATCGGGGTTGCGAGCTATCTGACCGTGCTGGGATGCCTGCTCCTGGTCGTAGGCATCCAACTGATCTGGATCGCCGTATCGCGCCGCAGCGGCAATCCTGTCGGTCTGGATGATCAAAGCTGGAGTATGTTCATGGCCTATTTCGTTCCAGTCGCGCTGGCAGTCGTCATCGGCGATAATGTGCTGCTCTACATCACCGTAGGATTACTCAATGTCATCTCGACGGCGGTGCTGGTCGAAGCTTTCTTGAGTACCGGCCACGATGTCTCTTCGCGCCATCAATTCATCGGGCTGTGGCTGGGAGCAATCATGACCGAGTGGTCGGTAGCCATCATCATTCAGGCCATGCGCAGCGGCTTTCGCCGGATCATCTATGATGCGACCCGGCTTCAGTATGCGGTGGAGCGCGCCCAAAAGCTTGATGACCTCAAAGATCAGTTCATCTCCTCGGTCAACCACGAATTGCGCAACCCGATGATGGCGCTGCGTGGCTATCTGGATGCGCTCATCGAGCTCGACCCAACACTTCCGACCGAGCAGCGCCAACATTTCATCACCCAAGCCATCCACTCCTGCCAGAATGTCCAGGATCTTATCGAAAGCATTCTCAGCGTGCGCCGCATCGATCAAGCTCTGGCACATCTCAACCTAGAGTGGGTCAATCTCCATGAGGTCGTCACCATTGCCACCTCCCAGCTCGATCCCCGTGAAATTGGGGCAGATGAACGTTCACTCCATCTGCACATTCCCACAGATCTGGTCGTTTGGGGAGATCGCATCCGGCTGCAACAGCTGGTGATGAACCTGCTCTCCAATGCCATCAAGTATTCGCCACCAGGCACACCCATCGATGTCACCGCGCGGATAATTTACCCACAAGACCGAGGGAGTACCCGCAGTCGCATGGGAGATGCAGACGTTCATGTGGAGCTCGCGGTGCGCGATTATGGGCTGGGAATTCCTCCAGATCAGATCCCCCTCCTCTTCCAGAAATTCGTCCGGCTTCCCCGTGATCTGGGATCGACGGTCATCGGCAATGGATTGGGACTGTTCGCCTGCCGGCAGATCGCCGAAGCGCTGGGTGGACGCATCTGGGTAGAAAGCACAGGGGTTCCGGGAGAAGGCTCAACCTTTTTTGTGCGCCTCCCTTACCGCCTTCCCACGCCGTCATACAGCCAGGCGCTCACAGAGACGGCATAGAAAAGCGATGCCTGCGCCGCAGAATGTCGCCTTAAAAGGCGCGCAAGAGAGCAGGTGCTTCACTAGCGAAGCCTCGCGTATCGCTTGCGCGCCTTCTTCTGCTGATTTGCTGTTGGCTACATCGCTAGCTTCATACGTTCGCTCGCTTCATACTCACACCCGCTACGCCACTTATGTGCAAGGGATCAAGCCGGTGGTCGAGGCCGCAGTATTTGCGGCATCAGGCGGCAGGAAAGCCGCTGATATCGTAGTCATAGATCAGCCAGTCTTTGCTCATGCCATCGAAATAGCCGAAATACATGTTCCCCTGATCGACCACCAGTTCTGGCGTGAGCGAAGAAATGGTCTGACTCGCATCGGGAAAGGAGGGTTTGAATTGCCACAATCCCCGCCCGCTGACTGAATAGGCAGCGATGCCTTGCCCGCCAAAATCGCTATAAAATCCGTAGAGAGTAGTACCTGCCACAGTGGCAGGGTACAGCGCTTGATTTTGGAGTGCCCATTGCTGATGGCCCGTTGTCAGATCGTGCGCCTCCGTTTGTTGCGGGCCATTGACAATGACCGTGTTGCCCGCAGCATAGAACGTGGAGTTGAAACCAAGGCTGATGGGCTGCTGCCAGGCGAGCTTGTGCGACGCAATGGAGACAGCGAACACACCCCCAGACTGGTTGGCCGCCGCGCCATTCTGATAGGCACCAAAGATCACGATACCCCCCTGCACTAATGGGCTGACATAGGTGGTTTGGCTGCTGGTCGCGATGCCAGTGGCATAGGACCATTGCACGGCACCCGTGTGGGCGTCTAAGGCATAGAGCGTGCCGTTGGCGGCCAGCGTATAGACTGTGCCATCGGCCTCGGCTGGCGACGTAATATTGTTGCTGGGTTGTGCCGTCGAACCGATCATGCGCTGCCACACCTGCACTCCCGACTGAGCAGAGACCGCAAAGATCCCCTCACGTCGTTGTCCATCTGTCGCATGGACGAAGACTAGGCCGTCGGCAACTGCTGGTACTGAATCGAAGGCGTTGAAGAACGATAAATTAGCGGACCACAATTGCTGGCCTGTAGTGGCATTGAAAGCGTACAGCCCCTCACCGAAAAAGAGATCATACACAATATTGCCGCTGACAACAGGGGGAACTTGCCCAGGTCCGCCAAAGGACGGCGCATATTTCCACTTGATGGTTTTGCCATCGGTGGCGCTTAAGGCAAGCAACTGGCTCGTGGTGTTGATGTAGATCAGACCTTTTGCCTCGGCAATATTTAGACCATTGATGGTGTT
>JAJPKG010000125.1 GCA_021323815.1 Pseudomonadota bacterium | reverse complement strand
CGGTCGGCGAGCAGCGCGCCGGCTAAGCGCGTGGTTTTGCCCAGATGAAACAGCAATTGGAACGGATTGGGGCGCGTGACGGCAGTGGACGCGGGTACCATTGGGCTGGATGTGTTTTGTGGCATATGTGTCATGGAAAATCTCCCTGTGGTGCTCAATTCGCCATCGTTGGCACAGCACAAAATCCGCCCGGCTGGCTTCCAGGCGAGGGACGTAGCGTTTTCCCTATTCTAGCACGCGCGCTGCAAGAAAGCCATAGTCTTTTGCATGATGTGGAAAAGAACACATCGTCATCTCTTCAGGCAAGAGCTATGCCAGATAACAACGGGCGGGGACAAAAAGGGTCGGCGAATAATGGAGTTTTAGCACATAGCGCGGGCATCGTTGGGCGCGATGAGCCGGGAGGTTGAACTCCCGGCTCGGAATAGAAACCCCGATGGACTGTCCGGGAAACATGGTAAACATCATCACCCCCGGCTTTCTCCACGTGCACTCTAGCCTACCGCAACGCCGGCGGGCTGTTCGATGCCCATCTCGCGCATTATTGCCTTGATGTCGTTGGAGTCGATGGTCTCGCGCTCCAATAGCACTTCGGCCATCTTATCCAGCAGCGGGCGATTCGCGGTGAGAATGTTCCTGACGTACTGGTAGCGCTCCTCGATGATCTTTTTGACCTCTTCATCGATCATTGCCGCTGTCGATTCAGAATAGTCGCGCTGCTGGCCCAGGCTCATCTCGCGGCCCAGAAAGACCTCGCGTTCCGAGCCGTAAAACACGGTGCCGACCTTGCTGCTCATGCCCCAGCGCGTCACCATCTCGCGGGCAATGTTGGTGACGTTCTGGAAGTCGTTTTCCGCGCCGGTGGTGATGTCGCCCAGCGCCACTTCCTCGGCCACGCGCCCGCCCAGGCCATAGGCAATGCGCGCCAGCAGGTAATTTTTGGAATAATTGTGGCGATCTTCGGCGGGCATGAATTGCGTCACGCCCAGCGCCTGGCCGCGTGGCACAATCGTCACCTTATGCACCACGTCGCCGCCCGGCGTCATCAGCGCCACAATGGCATGGCCGCTCTCGTGAATCGCCGTGATCTTGCGCTCTTGCGGCGACATCACCAGCGGGCGTTGCGCGCCGATGGTGATGCGGTCCAGCGCATCCTCGAAGCATTGCATGGTCACTTTGCTCAGATTGCGCCGTGCTGCCAGCAACGCCGCTTCGTTGCACAGATTGGCGAGGTCCGCGCCGACCATGCCGGGGGTGTTGCGCGCGATGATATCCAGCTTCACGTCGCTGGCCAGGGGAATCTCGCGGGTGTGGACGAGCAAGATCGCCTCACGTCCGGGCCGGTCGGGCCGGTCCACCACCACGCGGCGGTCGAAGCGACCGGGGCGCAGCAGCGCGGGGTCCAGCACATCGGGGCGGTTGGTCGCCGCCAGCACCACAATGGCCTGACGCGAATCGAAGCCGTCCATCTCAACGAGAATCTGGTTCAGCGTTTGTTCGCGCTCGTCGTTGCCTCCGCCCAGCCCTGCGCCGCGCTGGCGACCGACGGCATCAAGCTCGTCGATGAAGATGATGCACGGCGCGCTTTTTTTGGCTTTGTCGAACAGATCGCGCACGCGGCTGGCACCCACGCCCACCAGCATCTCCACAAATTCCGAGCCGGACATCGAGAAGAACGGCACGTCGGCCTCGCCCGCAACGGCTTTTGCCAACAGCGTTTTGCCGGTGCCGGGAGGGCCAACCAGCAACACGCCGTGCGGGATCTTGCCGCCCAACCGCTGATAGCGGTCCGGGGCGCGCAGATAATCGACAATCTCTTCCAGATCGACTTTCGCTTCCTCAGCACCGGCCACATCCGCGAAGGTGGTGCGCGTCTTGCCGCCGGTATAAAGGCGCGCTTTGCTCTGGCCGAAACTGAAAAGCCCCTGCTGCGCCCCGCTGCCGCGCCGCATCAAGAACCAGAACGCGCCGATGATCAGCAGTACCGGCAGCAGTTGGATCAGCAGCGAGCCGAGGAAGCCGCCCGTACCACCGTTGCTGGGCGGCGCGCCCTGCACCTTCACGCCTTCGCTGGTCAGCGTCGGCACCGGATTCTCATTGCCCACATTGGGAACATAGGTGGTAAAATTCGTTTGCTTCTGCTTCGGGTCCAGGTCCGACTGCGTGGGCTGCTTGAAGGTGCCGGTGATCTGCGTGTCGTTGAACTTGACCGAGGCCACGTTGCCGGCTTTCGCCTGAGCGAGCATATAGGAATAGCTGATATTTTCGCCGCTGCTGCCCAGGCTGGGCTGCCAGACGGCGAAGACGAGCCAGCCCACCAGAATGACGCCCATGATCAGCCAGAGGATGAGGGTGCCATTAAAGGGCATGGGCGAACCCGGCCCCTGCTGCCCCGGCCCATTCGGCCTCATGGGACTTTGGGGCGGCACATTGCCGTTGGGGTGATCAGGTGCGTTATTCATCGGGTCATGCTCCTCGCGCATCCACATTCTGCCGCCGTTCGACTCACCGCCAGCGGCGGAACGCTTGGCGCAGCCCTCGTGCCAGGGTGACGCAATGCTGGCACGCAATCGGCAAGGCGGATATGTCTTTCTATCTCTCGTCATCGGATCTCGCAACTGCTTGGCATAGATCGCGACCAGATTTTGTTTTGTGTTTCCTCTCATTATACGATCTCAGGCCAGGCCGATGCGAACCACTAGGACAACCGTGCAACCATCTCACAGAAATCTTACGGATGAGGCGAAAAAAGAAGCGCCGACCCCATCAGAACCACTTGACGGAGCCGGCGGTAAGGCGTGGATTTCACTATCGCAACACTATCCACTGGGGTGCGGAAAAGTTTCACCGGTCTGGGGCGAGCACGCGGATATCCCCCACGCGCCGCGTCAGATGCAGCGCGTCGAGCAGGGCCAGCAGGGGAACGATGGTGCGGCGCGTCGCGCCAAGCAGATCGCGTGCCTGGGCGACGGTGATGCGCTCATGCTCGCGCAAAAAAGCCACAATGGCGTCACGCGCCTGGGCAAATGTTTCAGCGGGCAACAGCAGGTCATCATTCAGACGCGCCAGCGCGCCGTTTTCCACCAGCGCGGCCAGCACGTCGCGCCCCGCCTGCGCTTCCAGTTCAGCGAACGGCGGTGGATTCCAGGGATCTGCCTGCAAGCGCGCCAGCAGGGCGTCGCGGGCGACGGCTTGCGCGGGAGTGAAGCTGGGCCGGTGTTGTGGCAGATGCAGCAGCGCAGCGGCCTGGCCGATCTGCGCGGGCATTGTGAAGGATAGCTCGCCTGCCGCCACCAGCGCGGTTTGCACGGCTTCGGCTTGTGCGGGCGTGAGGTCCAGCCGGGTGCGCCACGCTTCGCGGGGCATGCCGGCGCGCAGTGGCATCTGCTGATGATATGCCGCCAGCGCCTCGCGCGAGCGCGCCCGCAGTTCGTCCCACGCGCTCGCCGGAAGATGCCATGCGCCAACCTGCGCGATCTCGCCCGCTGCCAGCAGCGCCGTCAGGGTGGATTTCACGACGGTTGCCGGCAGTTGCGTCTTTGGGATGAGCGCGTCTTCCGTCAGCATGCGCTCATGCCCGCGCCCTGTTGCCAGGGTGGCGCGGATGATTGCCGTTGGATCGCCTGAGGCCAGCGCGGCGAGGTGGGCTAGCACACCGGGCTGGTTGCGCCGGTGATGGCGGGCCGGCGCTTCCACCACGCTGCCGCCTCCCAGCGTCTCGCTGGGCGAGGGATTGCGCAGGATGAAGCGGTCGCCTCGACGCACGGCCACCGGCTCCGCCAGGCGCAGTTGCGCCCAGCCCCATGCGCCGGGGAGGATCTCGTTGCCTGCCAGCAAGCGCACTCGCGCTGTTGTTTCCGCCGCGCCGACAGCGAGATCCAGCACAGCATTGTGAGCGATGGCGCGGGGCGCGCCGGCCCAGCATTCCACGCGTGCGTCCAGCAGCAGCGAGGGCGCGAGCGCTCCGGGCAGCGACACCACCATGCCCCGCGCCAGTTCGTGCCGCGCCACGCCGGCCAGGTTCAGCGCCGCCCGCGTTCCCGGCAGCGCCGCCTGCACCTGCGCCTGATGTTGCTGCATGCCCCGCACCCGCGCCCGTCGCCCCCCCGGCATGATGACCACCTCTTGCCCCACGTGGAGCGCGCCGTCCAGCAGGGTGCCGGTGACGATGGTGCCGAAGCCGCTGACGGTGAAGACGCGGTCGATGGGCAGGCGCGGAACGGCGTCGGGCGCAACCTCGCGTTCGGGGGGCAGATGCGCCGCGATGGCAGCCATCAGTTCCGGCAGTCCCGCGCCGGTTAGAGCTGAAACGGGGATGATCGGCGCGCCGGCCAGCACGGTGCCGGCGAGGGTTGCGGCGACATCTTCGCGCACCAGCGCCAGCCAGTCATCATCCACCAAGTCACATTTGCTCAGGGCGACGATGCCGCGTGGAATCCGCAGCAGATCGAGAATGGCCAGGTGCTCGCGCGTCTGGGGCATCACGCCCTCATCAGCGGCGATCACCAGCAGCGCCAGATCGATGCCGCCCACACCCGCCAGCATGTTCTTGATGAAATCTTCGTGGCCCGGCACGTCCACGATGCTCACCTGACGGCCATCGGGCAGCGCCAGCCAGGCGAAACCGAGATCGATGGTCATGCCTCGCGCCTTCTCTTCCGCCAGCCGATCCGGATCGATCCCTGTCAGCGCTTGCACCAGCGTCGATTTCCCGTGATCGACGTGTCCTGCTGTGCCCAATGTCGCCATGTGTTGCCCCACGAATATGTTTGCGGGCGAGGCATGCCATCGCCCCTGCGAACAAGAATGGCGAACGATGCCGGTGCCCCTATTCCTCATATCCTATGATCAGAAGCAGGAGGGATGGAACATGAGCGATCTGGCAGGGCGCGTGGCGCTGGTGGTGAACGGCGGGCGCGGCGCGGGCGCGGAGATTGCGCTGGCACTGGCCGAGGCGGGCGCGGATGTCGCGCTGCTGGGTCGGGAATCGTGCGAGCTAACGGCGGTGGCGACGATGATCCGCCTGCAAAGGCGCGGCGTGCTGGGGGTCACGGCGGATTTCACCGATGCCGGCGAGGTGGCGGAGGCCGTCGAGACGGCGCGCGAGGCGCTCGGCCCCATCACCATCCTACTCGATCCGCTGGGAGTGGCCGCCACCCGCGATGCCGTGCTGCCCGATATGCTCGAAGCCGGCTGGGGATACATCATTACTATAGCTATGGGCGCTTCCACAAACACTGATGCGATTGCGCCGGGGGTGCGCGCCATGACGCTTACGCTGGAGCCGCAAGCGACGCTCACGGCGCGAGTGATGGCTCACCTCACCTGAACAATAAGCATGTCACATTGCTGTTCGCATGCGGAATATTCCGCGCCCGGCACGCCGCTTGTCATAGATGCCCTTCCCGCCGAGGTGGACATGATCGAGATTCGCGTGCGCGATTTTGGCCTGGGCATTCCGCCGGAACACATTGCCTTGCTGTTCGAGCGTTTTGTGCGCTTGCCGCGCGATCTGGCCTCGCGCGTTGTCGGCAATGGCCTGGGCCTCTATCTTTGCCGGCAACTGGCGCAGGCGATGGGGGGGCGCATCTGGGCCGAAAGCGCGGGAGTGGAAGGCGAAGGATCAACCTTTCACCTGCTGTTGCCTGCGACGCGCGCTCCATTTTCCTCGCCCTGAACGCATCCGTTCATCCACTTGCGTGGCTTGCGTGTAGATAAAGACGAAACCCGCGTGAGGAGATCGAACGATGACATCAGCGCACCTTACCAGCTCGGCGGATAATGCCGCGCCAACCGTGTCAAAAGCGGCGGAAACGCCGCGCTGGCTTGATCGCCTTATGCGGGTCGTGATCTTCGGCGGCGGCGCGTTCGTTTTCGGCGCGCTGGCGTGGGTGCATCTGGGGTTGGGGGCGTGGCTGTTTCCGCCCCCGCCTACCATCCCACACCAGGTTGCCGCTGCCGGACCGTACACCGTGACGTTCGATGCACCCACCGGGAACCTGACGGTATATGGATCCAATACTGTCATTCTCACCCTGCGCGACGCCACTGGGCACGCAGTGAATGGCGCAACCGTTCATGCGGAGATGGTGATGACAACGATGGCGATGCCAGCCCTTAACGCGACCGCAACGGCGCAAGGCAACGGCACCTATCGCCTTCATCCGATCTTCAACATGGCGGGTATATGGAAGATGCAGGTGATCTTCTCCCTGCCCGGTCAGGTCAAGCACCAAACGGACTTCATCGTCAGCGTACGCTGGCAGTAACACACGAAAGGTACAAGAGAGTCATCATGAACAACATCGCCAAGACATACGCCAACATCCTCGGCGCGGTCCTCACGTTAGTCGGCATCCTAGGGTTCGTCTCACCACTGGCACCGCATGCCGCGTCAGCTCCGCATGGCGCATTGCTCGGCCTCTTCGCCGTTGACCCCATCCACAACATCATTCACCTGGCATCCGGCATTGTGGGCCTGGCGGCGGCGAACACGGCGGGCGGCGCGTATGCCAAACTGTATGCTATCGTCTTTGGCGCGGTCTACGCTGTCGTGACGATTGTCGGCTTCATTCAAGGTAGCACCGTCCTGGGTTTGATTGATGTCAACCTGGCCGACAACCTCTTGCATGCCGCCATCGCCATCGTATCGCTGGCCGTCGGATTCAGCGCGCCAAACACCAATTCTTCGGTCGCCCGCGCCTAGCAGATCCCCCACGTGCGTGGTTCCCTCTCTGCGCCAAGAGGCATCCGGCAACACGCCGGGTGCCTCTTCTCATGTATCATCGTATTCGATCGTTGGGGGGAATGTTCCAGGTGGGCAAGCGCGGCATGAAGCATGCGGGACAGCGAGTGCGCCAGCGCCATTGTGATCAATCACTTCGCGCTGATGCTGTCGCGGAAGGTGCCATGAGTCATGAGACATCCGGCCTATGGCTGGCTCAAACGGCACCTTCGCTCGTCTAGTGAAGTGCAGCAGTTTCCACGCGAAAGGATCATCAAAAGCGCCATGCAGTCCGGCTGGAACGAGCAATTGACCGCACAAAGCCATGACACACAGCCCAATCCGATTGTGCGCATCGAAAATGGTGTGGTGCAGATCGGTGCGCCCCGGCTGGCACAGGAAGCCGCGCCCAATGCGCCCTTCTGGCGCGGCGCACTGCTGATGACCGCGTTTGTGATCGCGCTCGGCGGCGTGCTGGCGGGCATTGTGCTGACGCGCCCTTCCCCGGCAAATGGCGCGGGGGCGATGTCCCTCACGCCCACACCCGCGCCCAGCGCTACACCCTCGCCCACCGCCACCCCGCAACCCGCTTTGCCCACCGTCACACAGTCCTGGGGGCAAAATGCCGCTGCTGCCCTCATCTCCATGCAGATTGACGCCACGCACGCCTTTCAGGTGAGCGGCATGACGCCGGACGGCAGTCTGTTGCTGGGAACGCTGAGCGGCAAGGGGAGTTCACAACTTGGCGTGCTCAATCGCTATAGCAAGAACTTTTCGCCGTTTATTCCCCCCGCCACGCTGAAGCTCAACAATCCTCATTTTTATGCCACCGATGGGCGCTTCGTCATCATTGTTGATTCCGTTGTTTCGGGGGCCACCTGCGCCAATTGCAATCTGCGCTATTCCGTTTTTGATCTGTATACGCGCATGTTTCGCCCTGTTGTCATCGGCAGTTCCTTCGGCGGCATCTCAGCGGCGCTGCTGGATCACGGCGTGCTGCTGTTGCAAACCGGCACGGGAGGCATTCAGCTGATCAATCTGGCCGCCCCTGCGCTGACCCCTACCCCGCTGATCGCGCTCAATCCGGGAGATCCCGCGCCGGAAAAGCTGGCGGCATTCTCCTGGCCGAACCTCGTCTATTTTGCTGCCGGTGCGTCGCCGGCTTTGCGGCTGCGCGACCTGAACGCGAACACAGATGTTGCCTTGCCCGCCTTCGCCGCCATGCCCGCTGATCTCACCAACGTCAGCGCCGCCATCGCCGCGGATACGCTCTTTATCGCGTTTCCCGAAAGCGATGCCATTCGCGTGCAAGAACTGGATCATTTCACCAGCGGCGGCACGCTGATCACGGACCTCACCACGTATCCCGACAGTCACGGCGCGCTCCTCGCCGCCAACGCCCGCCTGCTCGTCATCAAAGGGCAATATCCCTTCGCGTGGGATCGCGCTGAGGGCCATTGGGTGGTGCTCTCTGACACCGCTGGCGCGGGTGAGGATGTGATGGTCTTGCTCGCGGGTCGCTTTCTGGCGGTGATCCAGGCTGCCGGCCCAGGGGCAGCGCAGCAAGTGACGCTCTATGACACCGCGGCGCTGCCGACAGCCGGCACAGGCTAGCCGGCTCATCCAGCCAAAATCGCCTGGGCGGCTTTTTCGCCGGAATGCATGGCCCCATGAATGCTGCTCGACTCGGTATATTCGCCAGCGATGAACAGTCCGGGGATGGGCGTGCGGTTTGCCGGAAGCTGGCTATAGATCCCAGGCGGCTGGTCGAACTGGGCAAAAGGGATGCGCGTCACCGCCAGCGGGCGCAGCTCCGCGATGGGGGCACGGGGGAAGATGCGCGCCAGGTCGGCGCGGGCGCGGGCGAATACATGCTGATCGTCGTCGCTCTGCTCGCCCAGCAGCACGGCGGAGATCAGATGCTGGCCGGGTGGCGCGTAGCTGGGGGCCACGTTGGAGATCTGGGTGACGTTGTTGACCACCGCATTCGGCGCGGGATTCAGCACCAGCCTGGGGCCGTCATAGAGGCTGGCGGCTGAGGCGAAATAGACGCAGGTGGCGGGAACGGCACGCGCCAGCGGCGGTGCCACGTCGATGCCGGTCAGCTTCACCATCTCCGGCGCAGCGGTCGCCACCACCACCGCTTCCGCGCCCAGCACCGTGCCATCCCCCAGGCGCACGCCCGCCACGCGCTGATCATTTTTGACGAGCGCGACGACAGGCCCCTTCAACCGCACCGCGCCCTCAGGTAGATGCGCCGCCAGTTGTTGAGGGATCGCGCCCATGCCGTCGCGTGGAATGACCGCGTCGCCTTCCGCCAGCATCTTGAAGACGAAGAGGAAGAAACGGGCGCTGGTGTGCAGATCGCGGTTGAGCGTGATGCCGCCAAAGAATGGGCGCATGAAGTGATCGATGAAGCCGGACTCATCGAAGCCCCGCGCCAGCAGCGCCTCTTCGGTGGAACGGTCGCCCGCGCGATCTTCGGCAAAGATCTCGGCCACGCTGCGTTTGGTGACTTCGCCGCGCAATGCCAGCACGCGCCGCTTGTCATTCATGCCGATCAACGGATTCGCCACCGTCGCGGCCAGGTGCGCGGGGTTATGGTCGCGGGTGGGGTCCGTCACGTCATAGAGTTTGCCATCGTGGGCGATGGCTGCGCCAGGCTGAAACTTTTGCGGCATGAGCGCCGGCACGTCGAGATGGCGCTTCACGGCAGGGTAAGCGGTCAGCAAGATCTGAAAACCGCGATCCAGGATGAATCCGTCCACGCGATCACTGCGCACGCGCCCGCCCACGCCGTCGCCGGCTTCCAGCACCAGCACCTCGCGCCCCGCCTGTACCAACACTTTGGCGCACGTCAGGCCCGCCAGCCCCGCGCCCACGATGATGATCATGCCGCTCTCCTCGCGCTCTCAGATTCTTGCATGACTCTTTTTTTGTTCTTCCCTAAAGTCCCGAATTGCAGGGGACCATTCAGGGAGAACACAAGAACATATGCCTCTGCCACGCGATGCAACGCGTCCCCCACGCATACTATAGCGCATGCGCGAGGGACGGCGGCAATGGCGGCGCGAATCAGAACTGGTTCCAGAGGTGCTGATTGGTCACTTCGTGGTGGAACTGCACCTCGGCGGGCTTGATGAGCGTGCCCAGCTTGCGCGGGCAGCGGTCGGCGGAATCGCGTTTGAGTTGCGCGAACTTGGCCTGCACCTCTTCGCTCAGCATCTCGCGGATGATCTTGCTGCCCTCGAAGGCGTCGATGGCATCATAGATGTTGTCGAAGAGCAGCCGGTCCTGATTGGCGCGGCCACTCTTGGGCAGCGGCCCTTCCACGCCGACGCGCAGCAGCGCATAGATGGCCAGATAAGGATTGGCGTCGGGCGCGATGGAGCGCACTTCGATACGCGCCGATTTCGAGTTGCCCAGCGGGATGCGCACCATCGACCCGCGATCGATCGCCGAGGCTTTGATCTGGTTGGGCGCTTCAAAGTGCGGGTCCAGACGGCGATAGGAATTCACGCTGGAATTGAGGATCAGGCAGAGGTCCGGCGCGCTGTGCAAAATGCGATGCACGTAATCCCAGGCGAAAGATGACAGGCTATCCTGGCCGGCGGCATCATAAAAGAGGTTGCTCTTTTCGCCGGAGATCGACATATTGGTGTGCATGCCGCTGCCGTTCACGCCGGTGACGGGTTTGGGCAGGAAACTGGCCGTCATATCCAGCTTATGCGCGATCTGGCGACACAGCAGCTTATAGAGCATCACCTGGTCGGCGGCTGCCGTCACTTCGGTGTAGGAATAGTTCATCTCGAATTGCGAGGGAGCCACTTCGGGATGATCTTTCTCGTTCATGAAGCCCATCGCGCGCTGGGCCTCGGCGGCGGCGTCGATGAAATCGCGCAGCGGATCGCCGGGCAAGGTGTGATAATAGCCGCTGGTGGTGATGAACTCGAACTTGCCGGTCTCGTAATAACGCTGCTCGGCGTGACGGCCCCTGAAGAGGAAGCCTTCGATCTCGTTGGCCGCGTTGCAGGTATAGCCATGCTGCTGGTAATAGCTTTCCGACAGGTGCTTCAGCCGCGAGCGCATGTCGGCGGCATACGGCGTGCCGTCACGTTCCAGCACCTCGCCGAAGATCAGCACCTTGCCGGGGCCAAAGACATCGGAGGGTAGCCAATAGAACGCATTCCAGTCCAGCCCCAGGCGCAGGTCGGATTCTTTTTGCGCCGAAAAGCCGCGAATGGACGAGCCGTCGAAGGTCAGGTTGTCGGCGGATTTCAACAGAAATTTCTTGTCGTAATCCAGCATGTGCAGGCGGCCTTCCAGGTCCGAAAAGCACACGGTGACGGCCTTGATGCCCCGCTCGTCGGTCAGATATCGCATGCGCTCTTCGCGCACGACGTCCACGGGCGTGCGGTCCATGCGCTGCTGTTTGGCGCTCAGATTCATCTCTTCCAGCTGCGCGTAGGGGATCTCAAGAAATTCCCGCAACTCGGTGTTCATGGGGAGTCGTCATCCTCTTGGGTGGTGAACGCCATCACGGCGTTGGTGACAGTGGGCGCAGGGCCGTTTCGGCACCAGCGCACCCCTGCGCTGGCAGAATGCCGCGCATCAGGCGCGTGCGCGACATTCCTCAGCAGTTCCCCCCCACTATAGCCGCTTTGCGCGCGCTGCGGTTTGGGCGAAATGCACAAAAACCGCTACCACACCGGGTTGATGACCATTCCCGTGATGAGCTTGGGATAGAAGTAGGTGGATTTTTGGGGCATGCGCCCGCCCGCGGCGGCGACATCGCGCACCTGCTCCGGCCTGGTGGGGTTCAGCAAGATCGCCACCTGCGCGGAGCCGTCGGCAACAGCGGCCAGCGCCTGAGCCGGATCGCGGGTATAGCTGATGCCCTCATAGGTGGAAACGGCATCACGAGAGATGCCCAGCGCGGCATCGATGATGGCCTCTTGCGCAGCAGCCACGTCCAGCCGCTGCCACGCTTCGGATTCGCCGCTCTCGCGCAATCGCTCGACGCCGCCCTGCGCCAGGCGCAACAGCCAGCGGCGGTCGCGCGTCGCCACCACCGCTGCGCGCTCAGCCGCGCCGGCTTCGCCCAGACGCGCGACGATCTGCGCGGGATCGCTCTCAGCCAGATCTTCCACCGTCCAATACTGCGCGAGTTTTTCCGGCAGCGCAGCCAGCGTGGCATCTGCTATGCCGCGCAGCAGGCGATGCGTTGGCAGCACCACCAGACCAGGATCATTGGTAGCGACCAGCGCCATCATCACAAAGTTCGCCGCGTCATCAGGGGCCAGGCCGCGATGCAGAT
>JAJPKG010000341.1 GCA_021323815.1 Pseudomonadota bacterium | reverse complement strand
CTCTTCCCTCACACCAGCGCTTTCGTCGAGTCGGGATCGAAGGCGTGCAAGTGTTCGGGGTTGATGCCGAGGGTGACGGTGTCGCCCGCCCGCGCCGACAACGAAGGATCAACCCGCGCCAGCACCACGTTGTTCGCCATCTTCACATACAGCAATTGCTCGTTGCCCAGGTGTTCCACCACATCGACGGTTCCCTGCAACGTCTGCCCCGGCACGTGGTTGTTCTGGCTGGTAAAATCTTCCGGACGCAGGCCGATGGTGATGTCGCGGTTCTCGAAGCCGCTGAGCACGTTGGCGACATTGTCCGGCAGCGTCAGATATTGATCCGCGACGGCAATGCGCAACGCGCCATCTGAGCGCGCCACGTGCGCGTGAGGGAAAATATTCATGGCCGGCGAGCCGATGAAGGTGGCGACAAACTGATTTGCCGGATGCGCGTACAATTCTTGCGGCGAGCCAACCTGCTGGATGATCCCATTGCTGAGCACGACGATGCGGTCGCCCATCGTCATCGCTTCCGTCTGATCGTGCGTCACATAAATGGTGGTGCGGCGAATGCGCTGGTGCAGGCGGCTGATCTCAGCGCGGGTTTGCACGCGCAGCTTTGCATCCAGGTTGGAAAGCGGTTCATCCATCAAAAAGACTTCCGGCTCGCGGACAATGGCGCGACCGAGGGCGACGCGCTGGCGCTGGCCGCCGGAAAGTTCTTTGGGTTTGCGTTTGAGATACGGGCGCAATTCCAGCATATCCGCCGCCATGCCCACGCGCCGGTCGATCTCCGCTTTGCTGGTGTGACGCCGCTGCAAGCCGAACGCCATGTTCTGATAAACCGTCATATGCGGATAGAGCGCGTAGTTTTGGAAGACCATCGCAATGTCGCGGTCCTTCGGTGGGATATCATTGACCAACCGATCGCCGATATAGAGCCGACCGGAACTGATCTCCTCTAATCCCGCGATCATGCGCAGAATGGTGGACTTGCCACAACCGGAAGGGCCGACCAACACCAGGAATTCGCCATCGTTGACCGTGAGATTGATGCCTTTGACGACTTCGACATCACCGAAGCGCTTAGAGATGTCTTCGAGTCGCACCTGTGACATAGTTGTGTGTTCCCTTTTCTGGGCGCACTGCCCTAACGCTGATTCGCCGGGCGGCGCATCAGCCTTTCGAGCGACCCTCCCTGGTCGTGACACCGTCGCCGGGCGCGACGATGATCCATCTGAGGCAGAGTATACCAGACGCGCGACCGAAATGCTAGTGGTTGGGAAGGCAATTTTTCGCTGTCCGGCGCGGATGGCCGCCCAAATGGGCGATGGGCTTTTCCGCATCTCACGCGCATGCTATACTGGCCCTGTTCCTTTCAGATCAGAGAAATCTAGTGGGGAGAGCGCAGAACTGATGGAAGCGCGACTGATCACCGACCGCAGACAATGGAACACCTTTGTGCGCGATATGCCGACCGGGCACCTGTGCCAGACCTATGAATGGGCCGAGCATGGGGAAGATCCAGCGGCGCGCGACAAAGCCTTGCGCGTGGGCGTGGTGGAAGGCGATCGCGTGCTGGGCGCGGTGCTGCTGTTGCGCAGCAAGCTCCCCGGCATCCCCGGTGCGCTCTATTACGCCCCGCGCGGCCCCGTTGTGCCGGATGCCGACGGCCCGGTGCTGCCCCTGCTGATGCGCAGCGCGGCGCAGATGGCGCGCAAGGCGGGTGGTTTCGCCCTGCGCGTGGAACCCAACATGCCCGACGATCAGCCCCAGTGGCGCGCGGCCTTTGAGCGGTTGGGCTTCCATGCGTCGCCCCATGTCATCTATCTGCGCAACACCTGGATTCTGGACATTCGCCCCGACGAAAAGCACCTGCTGGACGGGATGAAAACAACCTGGCGCTATAATATCGGCAAGACGGGGCGCAGCGGCGTCATCGTGCGCCAGGGCAACGGCGAAGACGACTTCCAGGCGTTTTATCGCCTGCAAGCAGAGACGGCGAAACGCGAACATTTTTACCTCTATCCCGCTTCGGTTTTCCGCGACATGCTGGCGCACTATTCGCCCGAAGCGGCGGCGCGCGACGCGACAGCTCTCATCACGCTGCTCATCGCCGAATATCAGGGAACACCGCTGGCGGCGACGACGGTGGCGACCTTTGGCAAGTGGGCGTGGAGCATGCATACCGGCATCACCAGCGATGCCCAGGCGCGCAAGCTGCGCCCCAATTATCTGCTGCAATGGGAAGCGATCCGCTGGGCCAGGCAACAGGGATGCGATTTCTTCGATTTCCGCAACATCCCCGAAGTGCTGGAGCCGGGTCAGCCGATGTATGGCGTCTATGAGTTCAAGAAAGGGTTCGGCGGCTTCTTCCACCGCGTGATGCCGACGATGGAACTGGTGCTGAACCCGCTCATCTATTATCCCTACACTTGGGCGGTGGATCTGCGCCACACTCTGCGCAATCGCGGCAGCAAGAGCAACGGCCACACGCCTGCCGGCGATGACGCTGCGCCGAAAGAGGCCGCTGCCGCCACAGCGGGGGAGTAGCATGGCACAGAGATTGCCTGGCGTGCCTCGTCGCGCTGCGGCACGGGAACCCTAGCGGGGACAATAGGTCGTTTTAAAGCGCTGCCACCAGCTCCACCGTTGTGCCGCGCTGGGGCTGGGCGTGGATGGCAAAATGGGCGGTGATGGCGCGGGCGCGCTCATACATATTCAGCAAACCCCACGATTGCCCGTGTGGATAATTGGCCAGCATGTGCTGTGGATCGAAGCCGATGCCATTGTCGCGGATCTGCACCTGCACCACACGGCGTTCGTTGTTGGTCGCCGGCGACAGGCAGACATCCACCCAGCAGGTTTGCGCTTTGGCGTGTTTCTGCACGTTGGTGAGCGCCTCGCGGATGATGAGATAGATTGTGCTCTCGATGTGCTGCGGCAGGCGTTCGGGGATCTCCATGTGCAGGCGAATCACCGGGCCGTCGTCGCGCTGCATGCGCTCCACCAGGTGCGGCAGCGCGGCAGCCAGCCCGGCGGTCTCCAGCGTGTGAGGTCGCAGATCAAACAAGACGCCGCGCAGTTCTTTTGCCGTATGCGTCAGCGTGGCATAGAGCCGGCGTAGTTCCTGTCGCGCCTCTTGCGGGCGTTGTTCCAGCAGGCGATCGACATATTCCAGCAGCATGGCGGCGTTAGCGATGGTCTGCACCGGCCCATCGTGCAGATCGCGCGCCAGGCGCTTGCGCTCCTCTTCCTGCGCGTCGGCGGCGCGGCGGCGTTCCTGGCGCAACTCGCCCTCGCGCCGTTCCACGCCCAGCGCCAGCGTGGCGTGCGCGGCCACCGCGTGCAGCAGTTCGACGGTGCATTCGGCGAACCCACCCTCGGCACGCCCCACTTCCAGCACGCCCAGCAGCGTCTCGCCCTCCCACAGCGGCACAGCGATGATCCCGTGTGGCGTCAGGCCCAGGATGTCGGCATCCGCTGCGAGCATCTGCGTGGTGATGCGCGGGTCAGCGCGAGCGTCTTGCGCCAGCACCGGCGCGCGCCCGCGGGCGGCATAGCCGGCGACACCTTCGTGCATGCCCAGCGTGACCACCTGCGGCAGCGGCGTCAGGCCGGATTGCGCTCCCGAAAACGGCAACGCGGTGGGATTCATCCCGTTCACCACCGCCAGCGGCACCAGCGCCTGCGTCACCGGCTCAAAGGTCAGCAACGCGCCGGTTCCCATCCCCACAACAGCGGCGGCGCGGGCCAGCAAGCGCATGCGTTTGGCGAAATCTGGCTCTTCGGCCACCAGTTGGATGGCATGCATGACAATCATTGTGCCCTGCAACTCGCTCTGGCGCGCGCCACGTGCATCATTGACAGGCTCGTGATATGTTTTAGCATTATTCGGTGCGGCAACAGAAAACATGGCTGGCTCCTTCCAGGAATTCCCCTGCCGTTCCTGCACAGGGGAAAACTGGGGTGCATTGCGCAGAAAACGTGCCCGATTCAGCGCGAAGCCAGGGCAAAAACCCTCGCGCCTGTGCTACCATATGAGGTAGCCGGCGCGTACTCGTTCGCCCTCATTCCATCAGTGCATCCTTGCGCCGGAGCTGAAAAAGAGGTAGCGCATGGCGGCTCCAACCCCGAATCCGCGTTATGAACCCGTCTCGCCCGGCGCGCTGCTGGCGCGTCAGTTCGTGACGCTGCTGCTGTTGATGATCTCCCTGGCGATCTCGTTCACCTTCCTGTTCGTGCAGCAGCCCCCGCCGCCCCAGAGCGCGCATGCCACCATCGTGCTCGACTGGCCCGGCATGCGGCCCGACCTCGTTTCCCCTGCGCTCACGCCGCATCTGGCGCAGATGGGCAACGACGGCGTCATTGCGACCGATCACCACGCGCAGCCGCCGTTCTTCACCGCCCTGACAGCGCCCAAGACAAGCGGCCAATTTTCCCTCACACCTTCAGCGAAATCGCCTGTTGCTGCCCCCGCACCGCTTGTGGCAACGCCGCCTGCCAGCATTGATCCATTCGTCACAATGGCGCAAGTCGCGCTCAACAATGGTTTGAGTGTGGCGTATGAGGGCGTGGGTGGCGCGGCGCTGTTGCAGGCGCATCCCACCCTGACGAACGCCTTTGTGCTGGACGGCGCGACGGCGTATCCCACCGAGCTGCCGTCGCAGTTGCGGGCGGCGCATCTCACGCCGCCAGGCGATGTGCCCGCGCTGGATGCGGCTCATGCCCCCGATACGGCGCGCACCGAGGCGCTGACCCAGGCATTCACCGAATTTCTGTTGCCCAAGCTCAAGGTGGCATCCTTCCTGGCAATCATTCATTACAATGATCCCGCCGCCACCGGCACGCTCACCGGCATCGGCTCGCCGGCCATGCAGGCCGCATTGCGCGAGGATGATAACGCGCTGGGTGAGATCTTCACCGCGCTGAACGCTGCCGGCATTCAAGACAGCGTCAACCTCATCGTCACCTCAGATCACGGTCTGGTGGATGTCATCTCGCCGGATGCTGCCAGCGCGGCCTCGCAATCATCCTTCGCCCCCACGAACGCCCTGCGCACCGATCTGGCGGCGCTGATCGCGCGTGAAGCGTTGCGCGGCGCGAACGGCGTGCTGCCGGATGTCGGCGCGCAGGGGGTCAGCACCGGAGCAATGACCAAACACACGACCGTTGTGGTAACGCCGTATGGCGGATTTGATATCATCACCGTGCCCGATACTCCGGCGGTGGCTGCCGCCGGCCAGGGCAGCGCGCAAACGGGGCGCGTGGAGCTGGCGCAAGAGGTGGCCACGTTTCTTGAGGATATACCCCAGGTGGGTGCGATCTTCCTGAATGACAGCCTGGGCAAGGTCAGTGGCACGCTGCACCTGAGCGCATTTGGTCCGCTCAATGCCGACACCCCCGACATCCTGGTCAGCTTCGCCTCATCGCCGCTGGATGTGCGCCAGCGCGGCACCAACATCAACCAATTCGCCGGTTCGATGTATGCCGACACCGCCTCGCCCGGAACCTGGGGAGGCTTGAGCCGGCACGATCTGCACACCATCTTCTACGCCGTCGGTCCCGGCTTCAAGCAAGGTGTGAGCAGCTACGTTCCCAGCGGCACCGAGGATCTGGTGCCGACGGTGGAATCGCTGCTGAATCTCACCACCCCGGCGCATACGCCCGGTCGCGCCATGAATGAATTGCTCAACACCAATGCCGACAACGGCAGTGCCACGCCTTCCACCCGCGTCGTGGTCAGCGACGTGCCGCTGGTCAACGGCGACAGCTACATGGCGGTGCTGGTCTACGAAGATTATCTCGGCAGGGAATATCTGCATGCCGGCGGCATCATCCGCAAACCCGGTGCCACGCCGCTCCCTGATCTGCAAACCCAGGCCGTCACCCTGGTTGAGCAAGAATGATCAAAACAAGGGTAGGTAGCGCCGCAACTCCCACGCGCTGACTTCCTGGCGATAGGCATCCCATTCTTGCCACTTGGCGTCCAGAAATTCGCCGGCGATGATGGGGCCAAGCGCCTCGCGCACCAGCGGATCGCCTTCCATCGCGGTCAGCGCCTCGGCCAGTGATTCCGGCAGGCGCGGCCCCGGCACCTGATGCCGGCTGCTGCCCGGCGTTTTGCGCGGTCGCCGGTCGCCCGGCGGGGGGCATTCCAGCCCCCGTTCCATGCCGTCCAGGCCGGCGGCCAGCAGCACGGCAAAGGCGAGATAGGGATTGCAACTGGGGTCCGGACTGCGGATCTCGATCTGCACGTCATTTTTGCGTTGCGTCGCCAGATGCGGCACGCGCACCAGCATATCCTGGTTGTGGTGGCCCCAGTTGATCTCCAGCGGCGCTTCATAGCTCGGCACCAGCCGCTTATAGGAATTCACCAGCGGCGAGAGGACGGCGGACATCGCCCGCGCGTGATCCAACAGCCCGGCGATGAAGCGCAAGCCGCTTTCCGACAGCCCATATTCGCGATTCTCGGCATCCGCAAAGACATTGCGCCCGCTGCGCATGTCGATCAACCGCTGGTGTACGTGCATGCCGGAGCCGTTGACGCCCGTGATCGGCTTGGGCATGAAGGTTGCCGCCAGATTGTGCTGTGCGGCGATGGCTTTGATCGCCAGCTTGCAGGTCATGACGGCATCAGCGGCGTTCAGCGCGTCTTGCATGGCGAGGTCGATCTCGTGCTGCCCATCCGCCACTTCATGATGGGTCGATTCCACCGGCACGCCCAGCGCTTCCAGGTGGTTCATCAGATCCAGCCACACTTTTGCCGTCGCTTCGTTCGCCAGATCGAAATAGCTGCCCCGGTCAAACGCGACCGCTGCATCATGCTCGCCGGACGAAGGTTTGAGCAAGAAAAATTCGATCTCCGGCGCGACCTCATAGCGCATGCCCAGCGTCGCTGCACGGTTCAGCGCGTGCCGCAGCCGCGCCCGCGGGTCGCCCTCAAAGGGCGTGCCGTCGGGCCGCACCACGTCGCACACAATGCGCGCCCGCGCTGCCTGCCAGGGGATGACGGCGAACGTGGCGGCATCGGGCAGCAGATACATGTCGCTTTCCAGCACGCGCGCAAAGCCCTCAATGGACGAACCGTCGAACCAGCGCCCGCCGGCCAGCGACGCCGGCAGTTGCTCAATTGGCACCGTCACTGCCTTCGCCATGCCTACGATATCGGTAAATTCCAGATTGCAGAAGCGCACCCCTCGCGCCTCAGCCTCGGCCATAATATCGTCTTGCGCAGCCATGCTCAGCCCCTCACAAAAAGATGTAGTGACAGCATATCACGGCAGGTTAAAATGCCGTTGTGCACATCGCACCAATTGCACTATTTCCAGCGCTTCCAGAAAGATATTCCCGTATTGCCCATCGTCATCTGGGCCGTTCCCGATTCTATCCCAGATGCTTTTATGTGAGCAACATCACAGATGATATCGGCATCACCTGCCGCTATCGACAAATCTAACTGAGCGAGCTAGCCTGGCACACTGTCGAGCCTGTGTTGCTGGTGCTGGCACCGTAGCAGCCTACCTTATCTCATTGGGCCGTGAAGACCCCAGGCTTTCAGACATGGGGATGAAACGGCCCGTCGCACGATGTGACACCGCACCCCTTGCATCCTTACAGGAAGCCCGTAAAGCCGCTGAGGCTTTAGCCCATGCGGATGAAAGGGCAGGCAAAGGCTTTAGCCATTGACTGTCCCCTTGACAACTTCGTCGTTTTTGCGGTAGAATGTGCGCGAAACCGGTGCAAAGAGATCCATCCTGCGGGATGGTGAGGCAGTTCCCACCTAGCGGTCGGAGTGGTTTCAGTGGGAGATCCGTGCTGTACCCTGGGGCACAGGGAAACAGGCCAGTCGCG
>JAJPKG010000126.1 GCA_021323815.1 Pseudomonadota bacterium | reverse complement strand
GCTGGA
Organism: Pseudomonadota bacterium; assembly: GCA_021323815.1. GTDB lineage: Bacteria > Chloroflexota > Ktedonobacteria > Ktedonobacterales > JACDGC01 > JAJPKG01. Next base: position 5,022 of record JAJPKG010000126.1, on the reverse strand, counting down.
TCGGCTGATTGGCTCGCTGCGGTTCTCGGCGCACGTCCTGTGGCAGTATGGGCCACGCCAGGCACTCGACGCGGCGTATGCGTTGCTGCATGAGATGTGGGCGGATGAGGGGGCCTTCGCCGCTCTTACCTGGCAACTGGCGCAATTGCATCTGTGTGTCGATGTCGCTCACTTCCAGCCGCACGCCGGGGATCTGGACCGGGTGCTGACGCATGCGCGTAAAAAAGCTTTGCATGTGCCCTCAGTCGATGAGGAAGAGACGCCCTATCCCTCGGTGGATGACGTTGACGCCGATCTGCTGATGCTGCCGGATGATTGGGATGATCTGGGCATAGCGGAGATCTGTCCTGATGAGGGCTATGACGAGGATGTGTGGGATGAGGACCAGGACGGTGCCGACGCCGATGAGGCGGATGAGGCAACGTCGCCGCTAGAGGAAGCGGGGGCGAAAGTGTACCTCTATGCCAAGCGGGCGTCGGGTTTTGCGTTTGCCTCGGCCAAAGCGCCGCTCTCTGGGGTGTGGTATGACAAGGAACTGGAGGAACGCTTGTCGGGCAAAACCTGGATGCGGGTGATTCATGAGGCAGGGGGCTGGCGTCCGGGCATGCCGTTGTATCGGGTTGAGATTCGCTTTGGCAATGAGTGCTTGCGCGAGATGCAGCATGGGGCGGCTGATGCGGCGTGGGTGCGCGATCCCTGGCAGGCATTGGAGCATCTCAACGATTATTGGGCGTATGGGGTGGGCCTGCCGGATGAGCAGGATCATGCGCCCGATGTGACCCATCGGGGGTGGATGCGGCTGGCGGTGCCGGTGGGGGAGAAACGCTCGCAGTGGCCGACCGATCCGGTATGGCAGATCATCCAGCGCGCGGATTTCGGGCAAGGGCAGCCGCCGATGCCGTTGCTGCGTAAGGCGGCGGTGGTGCATGACCCCCAAGCGATTGATGCCGAGATCTACGGTTTGCTCAAACTGCGCTCGGTGGTGCATCGGCGGCAGATGGATGCGTCGCTCACGCTGTCGATGGAACTGCGGTCCTTTGTGCAAGCGATTGAGGACTGGATCGAGCGGACGGGGCGTGAGGACTATTGGCGGGAAGTGCGTGAGAAAGCTAGGAGCCTCGGCCAGCCGGTGCCGATGCTTCCTGATGGGGTGTTGCCCTTTCAGCCGAAGAAATGTGCTCAGTGGTTAGTGTGACATTCAGGTAACGGAGGAAACGCGGATGGAACGGACCACGTGCTCGCCAGTGGCGAGTAACGAGAAACAGCCACCTATCAAGCTGTTGCTGACGGTGGAAGAAGCGGCTCAAGCACTTAGCTTGGGTCGCACTTTTTTGTACGAATTGCTGGCGTCGGGGGCTATTGCCAGTGTGAAAATTGGTGGTGCTCGACGCGTATTGTATTCGTCTTTGGTTGATTACATTCATCGCTTAGTTCAGGAGCAGGTTGGAGCATAGGAGGGGAAGCTATGAGCAAGCGTCGTGGGAACAATGAGGGAACTTACACACAACGCGCTGATGGGCGGTGGGAGGCTCGTTTGAGCCTTCCTGGTGGTAAGCGTAAAAGTTTTTACGGTGGGACGCTACGAGAAGTCCAACAGAAATTGAAACAAGCTCAACGGGATATTGACTCGGGTTTACCGGTGGCTTCCGAACGTCAAACGGTTGAGCAATATTTGATTTCATGGCTTGCAATGGTTCGCCATGAGATTGATGCAAGCTCAGCTAAAGCCTACCGCTATCATATGAAGCGTGTTATCAAGGCTCTTGGTACTCTAAAACTTGCCAAGCTTACTGCGCAGCAAGTCCAGTCGTTTTATGCGCAAAAGCTGGCAGAAGGGTTGGCTCCAACAACTGTTAATACTATGCATGGTGTGCTTCATCATGCATTAAAGGATGCCGTGCGTTTGGGGATAATTGCACGTAACGTCTTAGAGGCGGTCAAGCCTCCTCGATTTGAGCCAAAAGCCAAGCGGACACTTTCTGAGGATGAGGTCCGTAGACTGCTTGATGCAGCAAAGGGGGACTGGTTTGAAGCATTGTATGTGCTTGTCCTTGCTACAGGAATGAGAGAGGGGGAACTATTCGCATTGCAGTGGGAGGACATTGATTTTGAGAAGGGGCTTATCTATGTTCGGCATGGCTTGCAACAAACCGATAGCGGTTATATTGTTCACCTGCCAAAATCTCGAAGTTCGCAGAGAACAATAACGCTTCCCGCTGTTGCTGTTCAGGCCCTGATAGACCATCAGGTGTATCAATCGCAGGTTCGAGGTTTGCTTGGTTCTGAATGGGATTCCACCTACGATTTTGTGTTTCCTAATCGTTTTGGCAGGAAGAAAAATCCTAGCAGCTTTTTGAGACGCGATTTTCGGCGTGTCATGAGGCGTGCTGGCTTGCCGTTGCCCCCAGATCCTAAAGGAATTCATTTCCATGATTTGCGCCATACAGCGGCTACGTTGCTTCTTGCGCGTGGTGTAAATGCCAAAGTGGTGAGTGAGATGCTGGGGCATGCTGACATCTCAATTACGCTGAGGATTTATGCTCATGTGCTTCCTAATATGCAGCGTGATGCTGCCGATACTATGAATAGGATTCTAGGGGGTGAAGATGCTAAGCACAGGTAACTGTCGTCAAAATTGTCGTCAGAAGCCATAGCATTGCGCCTAAGACCAGGCCGTATCAAGGTTAGTAGGGAGCATGTCCAGTGAAAGTTGAATTTATCAACCCCTTTGTCAAAGCCGCCATCGACGTGTTGAAGTCGGAAATCGGCTCGGAGGTTGAGCGCGGGCGGCTGCGCGTGGAATCGAGCCAGTCGAGCAATCAGGATGTCAGCGTGATGATCGGCGTGACCGGCGCGGCCCAGGGCTTTGTGCTGTATAGCATGAGCAGCGACACGGCGCGCGGCATTGTTGGCAAGATGATGGGCCAGCCCTTCGAGGAATTTGACGCGCTGGCGCAGAGCGGCATCGCCGAGATGGGCAACGTCATCACCGGGCTGGCCAGCCGGGGTTTGTCAGAGACGGGCTATGTCTGCAACATCACGCCGCCCACGCTCATCACCGGCAAAAACACCACCATTGGCACGCTGGATATCCCCCGCCTGGCGCTGCCGCTGACGACCGCCTGTGGCGAGATCGAGATCCACCTGGCCCTGCGCGAGATGGGCGCGGCGGCGTGATTCCCGCGAGGGAGAATAGCTCTCTGCGCGGTGGAAAAACGGCTGGGCTGCTGTGCGGCGCTATTGCGTGCTGCCCTCGCGTGCCAGGCGCGCGTGTTGCTCACCCAGCCAGCCGGCAATGACGGCAGGATCTTCCCCCGCCAGGGCGCGCTGTTTCAGTTCGGCCACCACGCGCGACCAGGGACCGGCTTCCGCTGCGAAACGGGCGTCACGGGCAAGCAGATCTTGGAAGATGCGCAGTTCGAGTTCTTGGCGCGTGGCTTCATCGCGCCCATCCAGCTCGCCGGTTTCGGGATTGAAATCGACGGTGTTGAAGAGATTACGGATGATGATGTGCAGCGCGGGCATGTGGGCGCGCACAGCGTCTTCCAGCGCGCGGCGTTCCAGCGCGCCAATATCAAAGGCCAGCGTGCCGGCCAGCGCCACATCGATCACCGGCGGGCCGCCGAAACTGGCTGCCCCGCGCTCCGCCTGGGAGCGATGCTCGCGGCACCACGCGCCGAAATGTTCCAGCAAGATCTCCGGGCTGGCGAGGCCGTCCACCGAGAAAGACCAGCGCAGGAAAGGCCGTTGCGCGTTCAGGATGTGCCGGGCATGATGGCGCGGCGCGTCACTGCTGAGATCGACTTCGACGGCGTAATAGCCCCGCTTCCAGGCAGCTTCCTCGGCGCTCACCGTTTCGGTGGAACCGGGATTATACAGCCAGTCGTCGAATTCATAGGGTTTGTGGACGTGGCCCAGCGCGACGTAATCCACCACGTCGCGCAAGGGATCGAATTGCGTGCGGGTGGGCAGGCCGTGCAGCGAGGGCAGCACACCATCCACACCAGTGTGCAACAGCATCACGCGGTAACGCACCCCGGCGCGCTCCTCTTCAGCACGCATGCGGCGCAATGCATCGCCCGCCCGCTGCATGATTGCCGCCGTGCCGCCGCCATACCAGGGGATGCCATAGACGCGGATGCCGGTGCCGGTGATGTCATAATAGCCGCCCTGCTTGGTGGTGGGCAACCAGGGATCGAAGCGCAACGTGCCGCCGTCGTTCGCCGCCGCCAGCAAGATCAAATCGTCGGACCACGACAGGAAATTCAGCCACGACACCTGCGCGTCGCGATAATGCGCCTTGTCGTGGTTGCCTTCAATCACCAGCGCGGGAATGCCGGCGGCTTTGAGCCGGCCAAAAGCCTCTTTGGCTTGATAGAGCGTCATCGCGTCGATGCTGCGCTTGTGAAAGACATCGCCCGCCACCAGAAACGCGGCCACGCGCCGCCGGATGGCGTCATCCACAATGGCGCTGAACGCGCGCGCGAAGTCGTTGTAGCGCTCTTTGTGCTGATATTGAAAGTTGCCCAGATGCACGTCGGCAACGTGCAGAAATTGCACACTCATAGCATCATCCTATCACACGGCAGGCGGCCAACATCCCCAATTTCCTAGCGCGCTGCGAAAATTGCTCGCCCACCCTCTTGAATTTCTTTCTCACTTCTGGTATACTTTCCGGTACGGACGAGCCGTTCCACCCCGTTGAGCTTAGGAAGAGCAAGGAGGGAACCGACATCGCCAATCACATACATCCACAGCAGCAGAAATGTTGGGTCGCCCCACCCATTCGGCTCAGTGCCGGGTTTGTGGTGGGGCGGCCCGTTTTAGGGAGCGCTCTTATCCTTTTTGCCATGCAGAATGAGCGTCGCTGTGTCATTTGCCATCATCTCAATGGTATTAAGAGCCTGTCCGAATAACCGGCAGATGTGGTAGTATCAGGACATGAGTGAGCAACAGACAACCAAGCGGAGCCGCCCACGCACGCCGGATAACCGCACGACGACCGGATTCCGGGTTTCGGAT
>JAJPKG010000194.1 GCA_021323815.1 Pseudomonadota bacterium | reverse complement strand
GCGCTCCAATGTGCTCAGTTCCTCTGGCCGCACTTTATCGCCGCGCTTGCGCAGACCTTGAATGCGCTTGTCGATCTCGGACAGCGGCTTCTCGAAGTCAAGATCATAGCTCATCAGTATACTCTCCTGCGTGCGCGCGCTGGGCGCGACTCTCTAGCCTGGGCAGTCATGCTGAATGGCTGCCCGCAAGGGCGTTATCTTTTGGTCCGGGGCCAACCCCCGACGGGTCTATGCGGCACGCTCTCTTTGTGTCCGCGCAACCCATTTCTGCTTCGCGTGATGCCTAGTGCCCGTTCGCGTAAAGCCGCATCAGGTGCGCCAGCGTTGAGCGCATCGAGCGGCGATCCACGATCATATCCACCATGCCGTGTTCCAGGGCGAATTCCGACGTATCGGTGCCAGGGGGCAGCTTTGAGTGGGTGGACTGCTGGATGACGATGGGTCCGGCAAAGCCCACCAGCGCGCCCGGTTCCGCCAAAATGACATCGCCCAGCGACGCGAAACTGGCCGTCACGCCACCAGTGGTGGGGTCCGTCATCACGGAGATGAACGGCTGCTTCACTTCGCCCAGGCGCGCCAGCGCGGCGCTGGTCTTGGCCATCTGGAAGAGCGAAAACAAGCTTTCCTGCATGCGCGCCCCGCCCGATGCCGCAAAGATCACCACCGGGCAGCGTTCCGCCACGCCACGCTCGATGGCGCGCGTCAGGCGCTCGCCCGCGACAGTGCCCATCGAGCCGCCGATGAAGGAAAAATCCATCACCGCCAGCGAGACGCGCCGTCCCTCAATGGTGCCCATGCCCGCGATCACCGATTCCGAGACCCCAGCTTTGTCGCGATATTCATTCAGTTTGACGGCATAGGCTTGATCTTTGCCTTGTTGATCTTTGCTGACAAAGTGGAGCGGATCGTTCGAGCGCAGATCGCTGTCATATTCCTCGAATGCGCCCATGTCATCGACCACCAGCTCGATGCGTTCATAGGCGCTCAGGCGAAAGTGATTGCTGCACTTGGGGCACACCATCAGGTTCTTTTTGAGTTCGACCTCATAGATCATCTCTTTGCACTTCTCGCACCGCTTGAATGGCGCGACCTGCGTGACCCCAGAGGCAGATCCGTTGAATTTGCCGTTCCGTTTCGGATCGTTCATCGTGCCGCTCCTATCCCCCTGCGTGCGCGAATGGCAAATCAGTGTTGCCAGAAAACACTCTCCGCATATCGTCGCTGATTTTTGGGCATTCGTCAAGGGGCAAAATCAGAAAATTCATCGGATTTTCGCCCGCCGGCCTGGTAATACGCGACACCCGCGCGATCTGCGCGCGACGCCATATCATGGGCGCGCAGGTGTTCCAGATGCGCCATCGTCTCGCCCAGCGCCAGCCAGCAATCCTCCGGCCCGCGCAACCTTCCCTGAAAAATCGCTTCGGTGATGGTGATGGCGGTCGTGGGAGCGTTTTGCGCGCGCAACGCCGCCAGGGCCAGGGCGGACCGCCGTTCGTGGCCCTCGCGCAATTCCGCGATGCGCTCGGCCAGCCGGGTGAATGGATCGCCATGCCCCGGCAGCGCGAGTGGCTCGGCGAGTTCCAGCGCCGCCACCCGCGCCAGGCCGTCCAGGTGATCCTGAATGGGATCAGGCTGGTCGGGCGAGCGATAGCTGACGTTGGGCGAGATCTGCGGCAAGATGTGGTCGCCGGTGATAATGATGTTTTCGCTCACCAGGCACAGATGCCCCGGAGCGTGGCCCGGCGTCCAGAGCGCCTGCCATGCGCGCCCAGCCAGCGCAATCACTTCGCCGTCGGCCACTGTGTGCACGCGCTCTCGCGCGGGGGGGCGAATCAAGCGCGTCAGCAGATCCATGCCGCGCAGACCCAGTTCCGCCTCGTCACGGCTCAGCCCGCCCAGCCTTTGCATCTTCACCAGTTGCGCTTTGTCGGTGAGCGATCCCGGTTGGCGAAAGGACAGCAACCGCTCCTTTTCGACATCCAGCACCAGCACGGGGGCGTCCGGCGGCATCTGCGCAGCAATATCGCCGGCGGGCGCGATGTGATCCGAATGTGCGTGCGTCAGCACCAACGCCGCGAGATCGCCGAAGGTGATGCCCAACGCCTGCAATCCGGCGGCGAGCGCCGCGTCAGACTCCCGCGTTCCCAGGCCGCAATCTACCAGCACCCATTGCTCGTCGCCATGCAGCACATAGACGTTCACGCTGCCCGGCGCGAACGGAACGGGCAACGCCACACGCCATATTCCCGGCGCAACCGCTTCCGGCACGCCAACGGAGACGCGCCGCGGGCTTTTCGCGGTGGCACGATCATCATCAAACGAGCCGATTTGCACCGATGCACTTCCTTTGGCAATGAGCTGTGTTTCGCTTTGTATTGTAGCCGATCCCTGTCATCAAGCGATATATAGCGAGGGACAGATCCATGATATGAAACAACGAATGTTTCAAAATAGCCGGCGCGACTTTTCCCCTTCTTTGGTATCATCTATGCGGCGAACGAGCGGATGCGCGGATGCGTCGCATCGTTTCAATCGCGATGCGCGAGACAGCAGAGGATGCGGAGGAAAACAGGAGAAACAAAAGGTGAACATCTCTGCGTTGATGCAAGGCACGCGAAAGCTGATGCTGGCAGTGTTGGTGCTGCTGCCGGCCCCGCTGCTGATGGGCGCAAGCAATCCTGCCGCCCAGCGGGCGCATGCCACCACCGGCAGTGGTCTGATGGCTACCAGCATTCCCCTCTGGCACTCGCCCACCGGAACCGCCTCATTGAGCTGGCAGGCCGCCACCACTACCCTGACCGTGACCATCAATCTCACCGGGCTGGCACCGAACAGCGTTCACCCGGCGCACATCCATTCGGGCATGTGCGGCCAGAATGGGCCGGCCAAATATATGTTGCGGCCCATTCGTGCGGATAGGTATGGCAATGCCAGCAGCACGACGGTGATCCGCAATGTCAGCGACGGCATCCCACCGGGCGGCTGGTCGATCAACATCCACAACGGACCGGGGATGACGCAATCCTCTGTCGCAGCGCGCAACCAGGATGCCCTGATCGCGTGCGGCAATATCTTCAATCCCAACGCCTATTCCGGCTTTGATCAGACAACGAGCCTTCAGTTCGTTCCCACAGCGGATGTCAACCAGATGGCATACGGCTTCGCCAACCTGTATATCCGCAGCAACACGCTCTATGTGGAGGTGTATCTGCGCAACCTGGAGCCGTTCAGCACGCACGCGGCGCACATCCACTATGGATCGTGCGAGCACCAGGGTGGCGTGGCATATATGCTGCACGACGTGCAGGTCGATGCCAACGGCGATGGGGCTAGCTTCACTGCCATCTCAGGCATCAGCAGCATTCCCACGTCCGGCTGGTATCTCAACGCGCACATGGGCGACAGCAGCCAGCTTGGCACGCAGACCGGCTTCGATCCCATCGCGTGCGGCGACATCAGCTAACACCACGCGTGGATCAGCTGATCATCACATATCGCCCAGCGTGCGGCGACATTTCTGCACCAGCGCCAGCAACAGCTCGCGCTCCGCGCCGTTGAGCGGCTCAAAGATGTGCTGGGCGGTGAGCGCCAGGCCCTCGTTGCGGGCGCGGTCCATGATGCGGCGGCTTTTGGGGGCCAGGCGCACCAGATAGCTGCGCCCGTCGCCTTCGCGCCGCACGCGCTCGATCAGATCGTGGCGCTCCATCACGTCCAGCATGCGCGAGATGGTGGTTTTGTCGCGCAAACCGTGATGCGCCAGATCCGAGGGCGTCAGCCCTTCGGGGGCATTGCCCAGGCACAGCAACAGATGCCATTGTTCGGGGGTCAATTCAGGGTCCAGCGCTTTCAGCCGTTCGACCATTTCATTGCGCACAAGCTGGCTTAACCGATAACAATTATAGCCTAAATCAAATTCTAAAATGTCGGGGCGGGCTTTCCGTGTCGCAGTAACCATGAAGGGCGATCTCCTCGCTGCGTCAAGATGGCTGGCCGAGATTGATTGGCGACGCAACTCTTGTCCCTAAGGTATGATCTCTTGACCATAGACTGCAAGCTGATGGGACAAAAGGCCCCATGCTGTGCGGATTCATGCTCAGAGCGCTTTGCCTTGAGATACCCATCCCCAGTTTTGGTGGGGAGGTGGCAGCGGGTGGGGCCGCTGAGAACGCTCCCATGCCTCTTGACAAAGTTTCTTTCCATTCGCTATACTGGTGACTAAGCAAAGACGACACACAATCATGTAACGGCGGCGAACAGGAAGAGTACGCCGCGCGAGTGCGAGCCAGAGAGCCGGTGGATGGTGCGAACCGGCGTCGCCTCCGCTGCCGAATGGCCCTGCGAGCCGTGAAGCGAACACCTGCACAGGCTAGTAGATCTTCACCGGGTGCCTCCCGTTATTGAGGCTAGATATCGGCGTTTGAGCCATCTTGCTCGCGCCCGTATCGAAACATGAGGAGCGAGCCAGACCCTGTGTTTGTGGCTTGCTCGAACTTGGGTGGCACCACGAAGGTTTTATAACCTCTCGTCCCTGTGGGATGAGAGGTTTTTTGTTGGGATTTTTTCCAGCCCGAAAGGGGAGGCGCACACGATGGCGACGAAAGGCAACGCGACATTAGAGCCGGCCAAGACCGAGGGCAAGACGAAATCCGGCGCGCAAGCGAAACCGGCAAAAGAGCCGAAGCAGAAGCCGCGCGTATTTTCGGGCATCCAGCCCACCAGCATTCCACATCTGGGCAACTATCTGGGGGCCATGCGCCACTGGGCGGCGGAGCAGGATCACTATGACAGCATCTTTTGCGTCGTGAACCTGCACGCCCAAACCGTGCCGCAAGATCCCGCTGAGTTGCGACAAAACACGTTGAGCCTGGCGGCCATGTTGCTGGCCGTCGGCATCGACCCGCAGCGCGCGCCCATCTTCATTCAGTCGCAGGTGTCGGCCCACGCGGAACTGGCGTGGCTGCTGAACTGCGTGACCTCGCTCGGCTGGTTGAACCGCATGCACCAGTTCAAATCAAAGGCCGGCGAGGAACGCGAAAGTGCCAGCGCAGGACTCTATACCTATCCCGTGCTGATGGCGGCGGACATCCTGCTATACGACACGGATCTGGTGCCGGTGGGCGACGACCAGCGCCAGCATGTCGAACTGGCGCGCAACATCGTCGAGCGCTTCAATGACCGCTTCGGCGAGACGTTCGTGTTGCCCAACCCGCTGATCCGCGAAGAGGGCGCGCGCATCATGGCGCTGGATGACCCCACGCGCAAGATGTCGAAAAGCGAACCCAACGGCGCGCTGTTCCTGACCGACGCGCCCAGCGTCATCAAGAAAAAGATCGCTCGCGCCACCACGGATTCAGAGCGCACCATCGAGTTCAACCCGAATCGCCCCGGCATCTTTAACCTGGCGACGATCTATAGCTTGCTCTCCGGCCAGAGCAAGGCCGAGATCGAGGAGCATTTCGCCGGCAAGGGCTACAAAGAGTTCAAGGCCGAACTGACCGAGCTGATCGTGGCGACGCTGCAACCGATCCAGCAGCGCTACGCCGAACTGATGAATGACCCCGCCCAACTGGAAGGGCTGCTGCGCCAGGGAGCCGACCGCGTGCGCCCCCGCGCCGAGGCGACCCTGCACCGCGCCCAAACCGCGATGGGCATTCGATAGGAAAAGAGGACGAGACGCGAAGATCGCGAAGGAAACGAAGAGACACGAAGATTGTGGAGAAATGTTCTGTCGTTTGGTGGTATTTCATCACTATCTTCTTTCCTTCGCATTCCTTCTTCACCTTCATGTCTTTCGGTCTCGTCCCAAACCGAGGTGAGTGACATGCGCAAGACAGCGACGCCGCGAAAAATGGACACCCTGGCACGGATGCGCGCCGCGCAGGCGGAAGGCTACACCCTCTTTCCCGTCTGGCGCGAGATCATGGCGGATTGCGAGACGCCGGTATCGGCCTACCGCAAGCTGGCGCGCATGCCCTATACCTTCCTGCTGGAATCGGTCGAGGGCGGTGAGCGGCTGGCGCGCTATTCCTTCGTCGGCATTGCGCCGGAACGGGTGCTGCGCGTGCGCGGCGGCACGGCGGAATGGCTGCATCTGGCCGGCGAGCGCGCGGGAGAGTGCGAGAACGTTGTCTGCGACGATCCGCTGGCGCTGACCGAGCGCGAGCTGGCGCGGGATCGCGTGGCTCCGGCGGCAGCGCCCGGTGTGCCGGGAGCGACCTTGCCGCGCTTCACCGGCGGCGCGGTGGGCTACCTGGGCTATGAGACGGTCGCCCATTTCGAGCGCGTTCCCCTGCCGGAGCGCGACCCATTGGGCCTGCCCGATGCCGTTCAGATTTTCACCGACACCATCTTGATCTTCGATCACGTGACGCATCGGGCACGGTTGTTGACGCATGCGCGCTTATCCGGCGATCTCGCCGCCGAACTGGCAGCCGCCCAATCGCGGCTGGACGCATTAGCGCAAGATCTGGCGGAGACGCCGCTGGCGCACACTGCTTTCGCCCTGACCGATGACGCGCCGGCAAGCGATCCGGTTGATCCCGCTGAACGGCAGCGTTACATGGAGGGCGTGGTGAAGGCGAAAGAAGCCATCGTTGCGGGCGACGCTTTCCAGATCGTGCTGTCGCGGCGCACACAGCGGCGCATCACCGCCGACCCGTTCAGCATCTATCGCGCCCTGCGGGGGCTGAACCCCTCGCCGTATCTCTTTTACCTGGACTGCGGCGATTTCCAGATCGCCGGAGCTTCACCGGAGATGCTGGTGCGGGTGGAAGGTGGCGAGGTGGCGCTGCACCCCATTGCTGGGACGCGGCCACGCGGGGCGACCAGCGGCGCGGATAAAGCTTTAGAGGCCGAACTGCGCTATGACCCGAAAGAGCAAGCCGAACACGTGATGCTGGTGGACCTGGGCCGCAACGACGTGGGGCGCATCGCCGAACCCGGCAGCGTGCGCGTGACGCAGATGATGGACGTGGAGCGCTATTCCCACGTGATGCACCTGGTCTCGCATATCACCGGCGCGCTGCGCCCCGATCTCACCAGCTTCGACGCGGTTCGGGCGGCCTTCCCCGCCGGCACGCTCACCGGCGCGCCCAAAGTGCGGGCAATGCAGACCATCGCGGAACTGCAAGGCGAACCACGCGGC
>JAJPKG010000084.1 GCA_021323815.1 Pseudomonadota bacterium | reverse complement strand
GTATCTCGACGGAAAGCAGATCGGAAAGATTCATGCCCAGTCTGCCTGCCAGCCAGGACAACGCCCGCAAACTCGGACGGATCTTATTCCGCTCGACTGCTGAAATATAAGACACCGAATAGTCGGTTCCAGCGAGTTCACCTTGCGTCATGCCGATACGCATGCGCGCTTCTCTGATGCGGTCGCCCAGTCCAGGTGACTGGACGCTGGTTTCATCCAGTTGAGCCATGATTGCCCTCCCGTTATGAGTTTAGGGGTCCACCGTTGCACCTCCTGGGGGCATGCCCCCTCATGGAGCTAAGGGACCAACGCTACGCCATCCCGCAAGGACGTTCCCTAAGAGGGGTGGTGCAACTACGAGAGATACAACAGTGGCCTCTCTCTAGAAAGAGCCAGGCCACTGTTGCGTCCCATGAACTAATTTTTGGATCGTACTAACGTCCTTCCCTGGCACTCCTATGCAAGCTTTCCCAAACACAAGTAAGGGCTTCTTCTCGATTCTATTCAGGCTGGAAAACATCGTGGTAATTTTGCTTTCCATTGTCTGGATGCCCTTTCTCATGCAGGAGAAAAAACTTGTGGAATCCAAGTCTACAGATAGTATAACGTGCATCACGATATGTGTCAAGAGTTTGGAACGTAATTCATGCTGAATTCGAGTAAACACATTGCCTTTGTTACAAAGATAAAGCGAGTACTCCTGCGGACAGCCTCTATTGCCAGTCGATTATTTCATCACAAGCAGCACAGAAAAATTCGGATGAACGGTGCTTTTAGGCACACGAAAATCCTATACATTGGACGATCGGTCAGTGCATGGTCACGTGCCAGAAGGTGTGAAATACTTCTAATCTACTTCACTCTCGCATGGCGGCAGTGAGGCATCTTTCCCAGACTCATCAGCGACCTCAAGTTGGCCGACGGTCCCTTGCAAGACCTGTTGATAATAGCCCCGCAGCTGCTTGGTTGTTTGTTTCCATGAGAAACGTTCCGCGTGCTGGCGAGCGGTCAGTGCCATTTCGCGCCGCTTGATTGCGTCATCCATTAAGATCAGGATGCGAGTGGTGAGGTCGGTAGGATCGTCGGGATCGAAAAGATAGCCCGTCTGGTTGTCTATCACCAGATCCGGCAGGCCGCCGCGATTCGCCACCACCGCCGGCACGCCGGAAGCCATCGCTTCCAATGCCACCAGGCCGAGCGTTTCGGTGGAAGACGGCAGGCAGAAGACATCCGCTGAGGCATACGCCGCCGCCAGATCGTCGCCGTGCAGCATGCCCATGAATTGCACGGGCAGACCGGCGAACGCCTGCTGTAAGCGATCACGCGCCGGGCCGTCACCCACCAACGCCAGGCGCACGCCGGGCAGGGCCTTCAGCACGGGCACCAGACGCTCGATCCCCTTTTCCACCGCCAGGCGCGCCACGCAGACGATGAGGAAATCGCCGGGCTTGCCGCCCGACAGGCGTTCGCGCATGGCTGCGCTATACTTCGCCGGCGTGAAGCGTTCGGCATCGACGCCGGGCCGCCAGAGCCGCGCCTCTTTGATGCCGTGCGCCCTGAGATCGCGCACCATCGGCAATGACGTGGCCAGATTCAAGACAGCACGGTTATGCACCTGCCGTGTGTACCACCAGGCGAACGGCACAAACAGCTTCAAATTATACTGCTCAACATAGTTTGCGTATTGCACATGATAGGATTCCACCAGCGGGATCTTATGGGCGCGTGCCCAAAGAATCGCGCCCAGGCCGGTGAAAGCGGGAGACGCCACATGCACCAGATCCGGTTTGAAGCGGTCGATGTGCTGCTGAATAGTCCAGGGCAGGATGGGCATGCCCAGCCGCACGTCGGGATATTGTGGCAAGGGCACGCTGGGAATGGTGAGAATGCGCGCGCCCGCGAATTCGGGAGGAGAATCTTTGCGCCAGGGAGCGATGATCAGCACCTCATCGCCCAGGTTGCGCAGGTTGCGCACCGTTTGAGTCAAGCGCGTTACAATGCCGTCAACATGCGGCAAGAACGTTTCGGTGACAAGGACAAGGCGCATTGCTCTCCTCCAATACGCTGCACAACAAGATTGCCCCTTTCGCTCCGCGTGAAAGGGGCGCAAGGATCAGCGCCACTTGACCTGGGCCGGGATGCGGTCCAGCGTGATGCGGTCGCGGTTGGCGAGCGCGCTGGCGAGCAGATCTTGAATGGTTTCGTCGGTCAGCAGGTGCGGTTGCAGGCCGAGATCCAGCAGCTTGGTATGCTTGGCATTATAGTAATGCTGCTCTTTCTCGACGCGGGGGTTATCAACATGGGCGATGGTCGTCTCGATGCCCATCTTCGCCGCCACGTTGCTGACGCGTTCCGCCAACTGCTGCACGCTCCACTGTTCGGTGAATTGATTATAGACCCTCAGTTCGCCGCGCTCCGCCGGGTTGAGCGCGGCCAGTTCAATGCAGCGCACAGTGTCGCGGATGTCAATGAAGCCGCGCGTCTGCCCGCCCGCGCCATGCACCGTCAGGGGATGCCCCTTCGCCGCCTCGGCGCAGAAGCGATTGAGTGCCGTGCCGAACACGCCATCATAATCATAGCGGTTCGCCAAACGTGGGTCGCGCTTGGTCTCATCCGTCTGCACATTATACACCACGCCCTGATGCAAATCGGTGGAGCGCAGCCCCCAGATGCGGCAGGCAAACTCGATGTTGGTGCTGTCATGCACTTTGCTTGCATGGTAGAAGCTGCCTGGCATCTTCGGATAGATCATCCGATCGGTGCGGCCATTATGGTTGACGGTGATGTAGCCTTCTTCAATGTCGATGTTGGGGGTGCCATATTCGCCCATCGTCCCCAGCTTCACCAGGTGTGAGTCTGGGACGAATTCCTTCATGGCATACAGCACATTCAGGGTGCCGACGACGTTATTGACCTGGGTAAAGACCGCATGTGCGCGATCGATCATCGAATAGGGCGCGGAGCGCTGTTCGGCGTAATGCACGATGGCATCCGGCTGGAAGTTGCGCACCACCTGGCTGAGGAACGCATAATCTTGCAGATCGCCGATGTGCGCGGCGATGTTCTTGCCGGTGAGTTCGCGCCAGGCGACGATGCGCTCGTTCAGGCTGGCGATGGGAACCAGGGAATCGGTGCCCAATTCAATGTCCCAGGCGCGGCGTGCCAGGTTATCGACGATGGCCACCTCATGGCCCTGCTGCGACAGATAAAGCGCGGTCGGCCAGCCACAAAAGCCGTCGCCGCCCAGGATGAGCATGCGCATGCGGTTCAGTTCTCCTCAGTGCTTAGGGTGATGGCGCGTCTGCGCCGGATTCTTGTTTGATGTCTTCCAGGGATTCAACCGCAGCAGGCGTGCCAGCTTCTGCGGCTGCGGGCAGGGGATGCGCCTCGGCAAGCGGCGATGGCGGCTCTGCCACAACCGGCGCGTTCACGAACAGGCGCTGCAAGCGGATGGCCGCCAGCCCATTGCCCAGCGCCACCACCGGGGCGGCATCTCTGGTGCGCGGATGCGTCAGCAAGGTGCGCAGACCGTAATAGAAAACGACCAATGCCAGCAACACGATGAGCGCGGTGATGCCGAAGCGGCTGATGAACCGCGCCACGCCCTCGTCTTGCGGTCCCAAGATGGAGCCAATGATGACGAACGTATAGGCCCATAGGACGCAAAACAGTGCCGTCCAAAAGGCGAAGCGGCGATACGTCCAGCCGGAGATGCCGGCAAAGATGGTCATATAAACGCGCGTGCCGGGCGCGACGCGCGTGACGAGCAGCATCGGCGGACCCCAGCGGTCCAGCGCGCGGGCGGCGGCATCCAGCCGGGCGTCGGTGAGGCCCACGACGCGCCCCAGCCGCAAGACCAGCGGGCGACCGCCATAGCGCGCGAGAAAAAACATGCCCGACGCGCCCAGAAACGCGCCGAGGGCGATGGCAATGGCGGCTTCATGCAGCGGCAGCACGTGGGTATAGACCAGGTAGCCGCCGATGAGCACCAGCACCGTGCCGGGAATGCCGGTCGGCACGCCGACATCTTGCAGAAACACCAGGGCAAACAGCGCCAGTGCACCGTATTGATGCAAGAAATGATTGATGTTAGCGGGAATAGCAGCGAGCGGCAGCATATGAGTAAACATACAGCACCTCGATAAAGGTCAAATGGCGTTTCGTCTCATCCATGATAGTACGCCGCATCCGCTGTTGACTGCCAGCAGTGTTAGGTAATCCCGTTTCCATTTGCCAGAGACGATCCAACCCGTCATAATGGCACAATCTTTCATTCGGATTCGAGGGATCGATATGGTATACTTGTTTCACCTGTGATTGTTTTCTCAGAAAATCCAGAGGATCGCACACATGGGAGGAAGGCGGCCATGACTGAGGTCTATATCATCGAGGCGGCGCGCACGCCGGTGGGCAAGCGCAATGGGGCGCTGAAGGATGTGCATCCGGTGGCGCTGGGGGCCACCGTGCTGCGCGAGGTGGCTCGTCGGGCAAAGCTTGATCCTGCCGTCGTGGATGACGTGATCATGGGCTGCGTGTCGCAGGTAAATGAGCAGGGCTTCAACGTGGCGCGCAACGCGCTGTTGCTGGCGGGATATCCCATCGAGGTGCCGGCGACGACGGTGGATCGCCAGTGCGGCTCGGCGCAGCAGGCGGTGCATTTCGCGGCGGCGCTGATTGGGTCCGGCGCGTGCGAGGTGGTGGTGGCCGGCGGCGTGGAAAGCATGACGCGCGTGCCGATGGGATCGTCGGTGGCCGGCGGCCAGCCCTTCCCGCCGGAACTGCTGGAGATGTATCCCATGACGAACCAGAGGATCGCCGCCGAGCGCATCGCCGCGCAGTGGGGATTTGACCGCCCGCAGATGGAAGCGCTGGCGCTGGAAAGCCATGCCCGCGCTCACCGCGCCCAGCAAGCCGGATATTTCGATCACGAGATCGTGCCGGTGACACTGCCGGACGGCACCGTTTTTGCCCGCGACGAAGGCATCCGCCCCGACAGCACGGCAGAGCAGCTGGCGACGCTGAAACCGGCGTTTTTGCCTGAAGGGCGCATCACCGCCGCCACCAGCAGCCAGATCAGCGACGGCGCTGCCGCCCTGGTGCTGGCCTCCGAGCGTGCGATCCGCGAATATGATCTGACGCCGCGTGCCCGTGTGGTGGCACACCGCGTGGTAGGATCTGATCCGGTGCTGATGCTGACGGGTCCCATTCCGGCAACGAAGCGCGTGCTGGCCGACGCCGATTTGACGCTGGACCAGATCGATCTCTTCGAGGTGAACGAAGCCTTCGCGCCGGTGGTGCTGGCCTGGCAACACGAGACAGGCGCGGACCCTGCCAAAGTGAACGTCAACGGCGGGGCGATGGCACTGGGGCATCCGCTGGGGGCAACGGGCGCGCGGCTGCTGACGACGCTGTTGCACGAACTGGAACGCCGTCAGGCTCGCTATGGCTTGCAGACCATGTGCTGCGGCGGCGGCCTGGGCACAGGGATCATCGTCGAGCGGGTATAAGCGACGGGACTACATAGCACCGGTTTTTCGCGCGGAAGACACGCAAAGAGATTTCCTATCTCACCTATCGCATGCCATTGCAGCAGAGCATTGGCATGCGATATACTGCACTCAGAACCGGGGGCAGTGGCGAAATGGCAGACGCAGGGGACTTAAAATCCTCTGGGGGAAACTCCGTGCGGGTTCGAGTCCCGCCTGCCCCACCTAGAACAAACTCACGCGACATCTAGAACACTAGCAAACAGCCAGTAAAGCCTCCCATGCAATATTGGCTGTTTTTACGGCAGTTTGGCGCAGCTAACAGAGTAACACCTCTCTAGCTAACGGCCAAATCTTCGAGAATAGCTCATGCTGTTCCCCAGCGCGCGCGTGCCCTGCAATATCCTTGCCCCTCGCGCTCTGGATTCACCAGCGCGCACGCCCGCGAGCGAGCCGGCAACCTACAAGATCTGGTCCTAGCCCATTTGGTTGCCGCTTGGCCGTGCCGCTGTCTTGTGCTATCCTGTCTGGCAGGATGGTTTTCGCGTGTGTTCGCCCAAAGGAGACAGTTCATGAAACCGCAACAACCCGATCCGAAAAAGTCCGCCATCGCCGTTGATGCCCTGTTGCAGGGCGATCTCGATGAAGAGATCAGCGACGAAGAAGCCAATGAAGAGATCGTATTTCCCGATGCCGCGCCCGCCGCACCGCAAAACGCCGCCACGCCCCCCGCTGCCGCCGCGGATGACACCACGCCCTCGGTGCGCACCGCCGTCAACAAAGCCGCCGACATGATGCGCCAATTGCGCAGCGAAACATGATGAAGGTGCATCGCGCACAACGCCGCTTCTGCTCTTGACGCCCTCGCGCTGAGCCGTTACGATCTGGTGAAGACCCCTCGTGGGCCGAGCAGATCGAGCGAAGAAGGCGAAGGATGAAGCGGCTTTTCGGCATTCTGGC
>JAJPKG010000210.1 GCA_021323815.1 Pseudomonadota bacterium | reverse complement strand
GTCACCTCGTGCGTCAACTTCGCCGGCGTGGATATCAACTCTGCCTCGGCACCCTTGCTGCGCCATGTGTCGGGCATCAACGCCCGCGTGGCTGAAGCCATCGTCGCCCACCGCGAGGCCAACGGCCCCTTCCGCAAGCGCGCAGATATCAAGAAAGTGCCGGGGTTGGGACCGGCGACCTTCGTGCAGGCGGCAGGCTTTTTGAAAATCCCCAATGGCGATGATCTGCTGGATAACACCTTTATCCATCCCGAAAGCTATGACGCAGCGCGCAAACTGCTGGAGCTGCTTCCCGAAGCCGGCAAGCTGCCGGAGCGCGTGAAGCTGTGGCGTTCCATGAGCCAGTTGCAGAGCAAGAGCAACAAGAAACAGGGCAAAGATCCGCTCTCGGAACTGGCGCAACAACTCAGCATCGGCGTGCCCACGCTCAGCGACATCCTGGACCAACTGGAAAAGCCCGGCCTGGACCCACGCGAAGGCTTAGACGCGCCGATCTTGCGCCACGACGTGCTCTCGCTGGACGATCTGCACGAGGGCATGGTGCTGCAAGGCACCGTGCGCAATGTCGTGGACTTCGGCGCATTCGTCGATATCGGCGTGAAGAACGACGGCCTGGTGCACGTCTCGGAACTGGCCGATCACTTCGTCAAAGATCCAACCTCGGTGGTGGCCGTCGGCCAGGTGGTGCGCGTGCGCGTGAAAGGGGTGGACAAAGCACGTGGGCGCGTGCAACTGAGCATGCGCGGGGTGTGATGTCACGCGCCTTGTCACCTTTCAGCGTTCCAATCTGCTCGCCAGATTGATTGAGACGGTATGATTGTCGTTCTGAAAGCATTCCGCAGGCAGAACAAAGCCATCTTCACCATGCACTGAACGCGCATGGTGCGCTCGCCAGCAGTATAGGCTCACTCTTTTAGCTGGGTTGAGTTGTGGTCGTCCCGTCGCCATACAAAAAGCAGTGCGTCCAGTGGCCGTTGCCCAGATCGGTGCGCGCCGGAAAACGCTCGCGGCAGACCGGCATGGCGTGCGGGCAGCGTGGATGAAAGCGACAGCCGGTCGGCGGATTCACCAGACTGGGAATCTCGCCGCGCGCCGGCAGTGCATCCACGCGCTTGCCCTCGGCATTCAGGCGGGCGGGGTCGGGCGCAGCAGCGATCAGCAGTTGTGTATAGGGATGCTTGGGATGCTGGATGACCTCGTCACTGGGACCGCCTTCCACCATCTGCCCGGCATACAGCACATTGGTCTCTTCGGCGAAATAGCGCGCGGTGGCGATGTCGTGTGTGATGAACAGAAACGCCAGGTGGTCCTCGTTCTTCAATTGGCGCAACAGATTGAGGATATCCAGGTGAATCGACACGTCGAGCATCGACACCGGTTCGTCAGCCAGCAACACCTGCGGATGCACCGCCAGGGCGCGAGCGATGGCCACGCGCTGCCGCTGCCCGCCGCTGAGCTGATGCGGATATTTATACAAAAACTGCTCGGCGGGGGTCAGGCTGACGCGCTGCAACAGCGCCAACGCCTGCTGCGTGGCCTGCGCCGAGGTTTTCGCATGACCATGCACGCGCAGCAGCCGCGCCAGGTGATAGCGCACGTCATGCACTGGATTCAGCGACGCGAAGGGATCTTGAAAGATCAACTGCACGTGCCGCCGATAGTCGCGCAAGGCCGCACCGCCAGCAAACTGCACCGGCTTGCCCTGAAAGCGCAACGTGCCGGCAGTGGGATCGTACACGCGCGCCAGCATGCGGGCGATGGTCGTCTTGCCACTGCCGCTTTCGCCCACCAGCGCCAGCGCCCGGCCCGGATACAGCGCCAGCGAGGCGTCTTCTACGGCGCGGACGGTCAATTGCCGCCCGAAACTGCCCTGCACGGGAAAACGCTTTTGCAGGTGGTCCGCTTCCAGAATGGGCGTCGCCACCGCGCCCGGCTGCGGGGAAACATGGGGAGCTCCACTGGTCATCGGGCAACCCTCCCTGCGCTCTGCCGGGCATACGCGGCAGCGATATCTTCAGTGGCCGGCGGCGCGGCATGCAGGCGCGGATTATAGAGATGGCAGGCGACCTGCTGCGTGTCGCCCGGCAACGCGGGCTGCAACAGCGGCAACTCTGTCGCGCAGGCGGCGAAGGCCAGCGGGCAGCGCGCCCGGAAAGCACAGCCCGACGGCGGATGACGCAGATCCGGCGGCGTGCCGGGGATGCCATACATGGTGCGCTGCTCACCCGTCAGCGTTGGGAAAGCATTGAGCAAGCCATAGCTATACGGGTGGCGCGGATGACGATAGAGATCGCGCTGCGCTCCCTGCTCCACGATGCGCCCGGCATACATGATGGCGATGGTGTCGGCCAGTTCCAGCAACAACGACAGATCATGCGTGATGAAGATCAGCGCGAAGTTCAGCGCGTCGCGCAACTGCAAGACCTCGTTGAGGATCTCGCGCTGCACCACCACGTCCAGCGCCGTCGTCGGCTCGTCCATGATGATGATCTTGGGCTGGAGCGTGAGGGCGATGGCAATGGCCGCGCGCTGGCGCATACCGCCGCTGAGTTCGTGGGGATAGCTCTTCAGCCGGTCGGGCGCAATGCCCACCAGCCGCAGCATCTCCACCGCGCGCTCGCGTCGCTGCTGCCTCGTCATTCCAGGCTGGTGCGTGCGCAACACGTCATCGATCTGCGTGCCGATGGTCATCACCGGATTCAGCGAGTTCATGGCGCTCTGAAACACAATTGCCAGCTCGCTCCACCGCAAGGCGCGCAGGTTGCGCTCTGACAGGGTGGCGATGTCGATGGGGTGTGGCCCCACCCTCGCCCCAGCAGAGCTAGAGATGGGGCCGGGGGGTGAAGCCTCCTCGCCGCGATACAGAATCTCGCCGCCGGTGATCTCCGCCAGCGGATTGAGCAGGCGCGTCACGGCATAGGCCAGCGTCGATTTGCCGCAGCCGCTCTCGCCGGCGATGCCCAGGATCTCGCCGCGCCGCAGGGTGAAGCTCACGTCGATGACAGCGTGAACCGTGCCGCTGTCGCTCTCGTAATCCACATTGAGGTGCTTGACCTCCAGCAGAGGTGACTGCTCAGGCCTCATGCCGCCACCGCCTTTTGCCGCGCCGCGCGCTTGCGTTTCAGCCGCAGGCGCGGGTCCGCATATTCATCGATGCCGAAATTCAACAGCGCCATGCCGGAACCGAGCAGCGCGATGCAGATGCCCGGCGGGGCGAACCACCACCACGCGCCCAGCAGCAGCGCGCTGTTGTTATAGGCGTTATAGAGCATGGTGCCCCAACTCACCGCTGTCGGGTCGCCAAAGCCCAGGAATTCCAGTCCCGCCACTTGCAACAACACCTGAATGGTGGTGGTGATGAAGCTGGCGGCGACGATGGAAAGCTGGTTGGGAAAGATCTCGAAGAAGATGATGCGCCACGTGCGCTCGCCGCTGGACCGTGCCGCCGTGATGAATTCGCGGTTGCGCATTGACAGCGTTTGCGCCCGCAGCACGCGCGCCCCCCAGGGCCAGTTGGTCAGCGCCACAATCAGCGCGACGGTGAACTCCGACCGGCTGAAATATTGCGCCGCCACAATCGCCAGC
The DNA here is from genome assembly GCA_021323815.1 of Pseudomonadota bacterium. GTDB lineage: Bacteria > Chloroflexota > Ktedonobacteria > Ktedonobacterales > JACDGC01 > JAJPKG01. The sequence continues at coordinate 1,803 of JAJPKG010000210.1, read as the reverse complement.
GGGAACGAGGGGATCACCAGAAAGACGTTGGTGATCAGCGAGAACACGTCATCGGTGATGCCGCCCAGATAGCCGCTGACCAGCCCGACCGTGACGGAGATGATCATAACCAGCACGCCCGCCACGAACGCCCAGAAGAGCGACGAGCGCGTCCCGATGACAAGCTGGCTGAAGACATCCTGCCCGCCCTGGTTCGTTCCCAGTGGGTGCGCCGCCGAAGGTTGCAACAAAATCTGGTTTGTGAATAGGTTGGGATTCTGATGCACGAACAGCGGCCCGACGATCGCCACCAGCACGAAAAAGCCGATGATCGCGCTGCCGGTCGCCACCTTGCCGTTGCTGGTGACGAAACGCCAGGCATTGTGCACCAACGCGAGCGACGAGATAGGCCGGCTGGTGATGGGCGCTTGCAGAAGTGGTGTCTGCTCGCCTTCAACGGATTCCAGCACCGGCGTGGGCAACAGGGGTGATTGGCTCATGGGTTACGCTCCCCTTTCCTGGCGCACGCGCGGGTCCAGCACGGCATATAGCAGGTCGGCGATGAAATTCAGGAAGACGGTGGCGAAGATCACCAGCAGCAAAATCCCGTCGGCCAGCGCATAGTCCTGACTCTGGATCGCCTCGAAGAGCGAATAGCCAATGCCGGGATACGAGAAGACGATCTCCACCAGCAGCGCGCCGCCCACCACCGAGCCGAGCGCAATGGCGAAGCCGGTGACGCTGGGCAAGATGGCGTTGCGCGCCGCGTAGGTAAACATCACCCGCCAGGGAGCCAGCCCTTTCGCCCGCGCCATCAACACGTAATCCTCAGAGAGCGTGGTGATCATCGAATTGCGCATCGTCAGCATCCAGCCGGCGATGGTCGAGACGACGATGGTTAGCGCCGGCAAGATGGCATGATAGACTGCGCTTGAGATGAAATCCCAGCTCCAGCCGGGCGTGAGGCGCGTGTCATAGCCGTCGGCGAAAGGGAACCAGCCCAACTTAAAGCCCAGGAAATACGCTGCCAGCAGTGCCAGCCAGGGGAACAGAATCGAATAGAAAAAGGTCATCACCATCGAAATGATGGTATCCAGCGCCGTGCCGCGCTTCCACGCCACGAAGACGCCGATGAGCGAGCCGAGCGAAAAGCTCAAAAAGACGCTCACCGTCAGCAAGATCAACGACCAGCGAATATTCTGGCTGATGATATCGCTCACGCTATAGGGGAAATAATAGGTGGAGACGCCCAGGTTGCCATGCACCAGATTGTTGAGATATTTGACATATTGCACCCAGATGGGGTCCGTCGTATCCAGGCCAAACTCGGCTTCCAGCGCGTGCAGCGTGCCGGGGCTGACCGAACCATGCGTCGCCAGGCGCGCGAACACCGCCTCTGCGGGATTGCCGGGAGCCAGGCGCGGCAAAAAGAAGTTGAGCGTTATCGCCGCCCAGATCGCCAGCAGATAGATGCTGAGGCGGCGCAGCACGTGGCGCATCAGGCCCCTCCTTGCGCGGATGTGCATCCGCGATGCGTATGGGAATGGAGCATCCTATCGAAGCCCCTGCTCATGAGGATGGTGAACCATTATAACACGTCAACTTGGGCTGGGAATAGCATGCACTCGTTCGGCACACCCGCCGGGAACAAGGATCGTCCAGCCCGTCCGCCGGGGAATAGAATTCCCCGGCTCGTGAAAGACACCCCGTTCGGGGTTATGGGTAACGATATGCGTGGATGGCATGACGTTCTACCGCTTGCGCCTACCCCTCTACGCAATCCTGCTTGCCCTTAGCCCGGATGGGCGTCTTTTCCGAGCCGGG
>JAJPKG010000306.1 GCA_021323815.1 Pseudomonadota bacterium | reverse complement strand
TGCACATCACCAGCACGGCAGCGCGCCAGCAGGTGAACAAGCGCTTTCTCTCGCACATCGAGCGCGCCGTTGCCGAAGTGCTGGGCATCAAGCAGGCCAAGATATCCCTGATGGCCTCGCCGGCGAAACACGCCGCGCATCCCCCTGCCGATGCGCGCGAGTCGCTTTTCCCCGATCTTGCCGAAGAAGCGCCGATGCCGGAGGCGGAAGAGAGCGCGTCATCAACGCCCGCCCTGGCCGAAGCCCTGCCGGTGCGCGCCGCCCGCATGAGCAACGACAGCCGCCGGCGCACGCGCCCGGTGCGGCAATATTCCGCGCCAGCGCAAACCGCGCCAGCGAGCAACGGTGCCGGCGCGTTGCGTCCGCGCCCGCAAGAGCCGCAGCCTCCCACCGGCGGTTACATCACCAACGCGGGCGACACCTCGTGGCTCAATGACCGCTATACCTTCGCCAATTTCATCGTCGGCAAAGCCAACCAGTTCGCCTATGCCGCGTGCCAGGCGGTAGCAGATCATCCCGGCCATGCCTATAACCCGCTGTTCCTCTATGGCGGCGTGGGGCTGGGCAAAACCCATCTGATGCACGCCATCGCGCACGCCGTCGCGCCCAAAGGGCTGCGCACGCTCTACATCACCAGCGAGACGTTCACCAACGAGATCGTCAACGCCATTCGCTATCGCACCACCGAAGAGTTCCGCGCCAAATATCGCTCGGTGGACGTGCTGCTGGTGGACGATGTGCAGTTCATCGCCGGCAAAGAATCGACCGAAGAAGAGTTTTTTCACACCTTCAACGCGTTGCACGAGGCGCGCAAGCAGATCGTGATGTGCAGCGACCGCCCGCCCAAAGAGATCGACCTGGCCGAGCGGCTGCGCTCGCGCTTCGAGTGGGGCTTGATCGCCGACATCCAGCCGCCGGAATTAGAGACGCGCCTGGCGATTTTGCGCACCAAAGCTGAAGAGTCGGGCAAAGAGATCGATGATAGCGTGCTGGCCTTCCTGGCCGAGCATGCCCACACCAATGTGCGCGTGCTGGAAGGATTGCTGACGCGCGTCATCGCCTTCGCCAACATGCAGCAGCAGCCGGTCAACATCGAAATGGCGCGGCAGGCGCTCTATTCCATCACCCCGGCGGAACGGCCCAAACGGCGCATCTCGCTGGGCGAGATCCTCGCCGCCGTCTCGGCCTATTACAAGATCTCGCTGGAGGATCTGCGCGGCAAGCAGCGCGACAAGCATATCGTCATGCCGCGCCAGGTGGCCATGTATCTGATGCGCACCGACACCCAGCAATCGCTGATGGAGATTGGCATGGAACTGGGCGGGCGGGATCACAGCACCGTGATGCACGGCTGCGATAAGATCGAACAAGAATTGAAACGCGAAGGAAGCCAGATCGCTCAGGATATCGAAGCCATCCGCCAAAGTCTGGCAGGATAAAATAGCGTGAAAGACTATCAGATCTATCTCCTCGACCTCGACGGCGTGGTGTATCGCGGCGATCACCTGCTGCCGGGGGCGCGTGAGTTCGTTGCCTGGCTGGAAGCAACCGGCAAAACCTATCGCTACATCTCCAACAATTCCATGCAATCGCCCACGGATGTGGCCGAGCGGTTGCGTCGCCTGGGCATGCCCGCGCCTGACGAACGGGTGGTCACTGCCAGCCAAGCAGCGGTGGACCATCTGGCCAAAGAGCAGCCGGGGCAGCGGGTGTGGGTTGTCGGCCTGCCCCCCCTGCGCCGCATGGCAGCGCGAGCCGGGTTGCGCGTGCTGAACCTGGCCCGCAGCGACGCGCCGGATGACCCCGCCGCCGGACCGGAGACAGCGCGCACCGTGCTGGTGGGGTTGCACCGCAGCGTGACGTATGAGGATCTGCGCCTGGCAACGCGCGCCGTGCTGGCTGGTGCCACGCTGCTTGGCGTCAATCGCGATCCGCAATTGCCGGTGGAAGACGGCGTGGACCCCGGCTGCGGCGCGATCCTCGCCGCGCTGGAAGTCGCCAGCCGCGCGCATGCGAGCATCATCGGCAAACCCGCGCCCACCATCCTCACCGACACACTGGATGCGCTGCACGCCGACCGCTCTCGCGCCGTGATGATCGGCGATGCCCTTGAGATGGATATCGCCGCTGGGCACGCCGCCGGCATCGACACCATTCTGGTGCTTTCCGGCCTCACCTCGCCCGAACGCGCCGCCGCCGCAGATCCGCGGCCCACGCTGGTGCTGCGCGACCTGGCCGATGTGCTGGCGCAAGCGAAAGCCGGCGCGGAATAGCAGAAACCCATCCATCTTGCGTGATTTCTGGCAACGGTTGTGCTTTATCTCAGCCGTGTCATACATGGAAAGTTCCAGCACTCCCCCTGCGCGAGCTTTCCATGTGGGCCACATCGGCAAGGATGCGCCGTCTCAGGCATGCATTTCAGGGCAGGGATGCCCAATTGGGGTGCATGCCCTTCTGTTTTTCCCGATCTTGTGATACACTGCACGCAGAAGCACAACAACTGTACGTGCTGTGGGGAGGCGGAAGCGGAGGCGGACAGTCGAAATCTCTGCCAACCTTTCCTTGTGTTGCCGATGTTTGTGGTTGAGGATTTGCAGATGCGGCGCAGAGCGCGCCCGTGAGGAGGCAGAGTATGGAATTTCAATTTCCCCAGTGTCGCAAGTGCCACGAGGGCGATCTCGTTCCCCTGTCGGACTTTGGCAGCCAGGGCGCGTCGATTGAGTACAAAGCGTGGGTGTGTACGAATCCCAACTGTTTGTACAACATCAAGATCCGCAATGGTGATATCATCATTAATGAACCCGTAAGCGATGGGTCCATGCACACCTATCGCCGCAATAACTAGACCGCATACGTGGCGGTCTCACGGCTACGGCGCTGCGCCTGCCAGGGGTTCCTGGCAGGCTTGATGCGTTGTTGCCGCACAAGTTGCCACTGACCGATAAAGCGAGGACCGCGTGTTTAGACGTTTACGTGATATTTTCAAGCAACCAAATCAACAGGAAGACGCCGCGCTCGACGCAGAGCAGATCGAGGAAGATCAGCTCACTGAAGAAGAATTCGACGCGGAACTGGAAGATGACGCCGATCTGGAAGAAGCCGGCAATGGCGATCAAGGGGATCTGGAAGCCGCCGAGGAAGAAGAAGCGGCTGAGGATGATGACGGCGAGATCGTGATGGAAGCGGCGGAGGTGCTGCCGGAAAACGCCGAGGAAGAAGCGTATGCCGAGGCGGAAGAAGACGCGCCGGAACCGCAGGGCATCGCGCGCTTCAATCCCTTCCGGCGTGGCTTGCAGCGCACGCGCGGCCTCTTTGGCCGCATGAATCAAGCCTTCAGCCAGGATGACATCACTGACGATCTGTGGGATGAACTGGAAGAGACGCTGCTGGAAGCCGACGTTGGTTTCACCCTCACCGAAAAGCTGATGGAAACGCTGCGCGACCGTGCCAAATATGAGAACATGACGCGGGGCAGCGAGGTGCGCGAGGCGCTGAAAGAGGAATTGCAGATCTTGCTGGGCGAGCCGGAGCCGCTGGTATTTTCCGACACTTCAGAGGTGACGGTGTTCCTGGTGGTGGGCGTCAACGGCGTGGGCAAGACCACCAGCATCGCCAAGCTGGCCAACCTGCTCAAGCGCAACCACAAGGTCATGCTGGCCGCCGGCGATACCTTCCGCGCCGCCGCCACCGAACAGTTGAAGACCTGGGGCGAGCGGCTCAAGGTGCCGGTCGTCAGCCACCAGCACGGCGCAGACCCCGCCGCCGTCGTCTTCGACGCCATGGAATCCGCCCAGGCGCGCAAGATGGATGTGCTGATCGTAGATACCGCCGGGC
>JAJPKG010000278.1 GCA_021323815.1 Pseudomonadota bacterium | reverse complement strand
CTCAAACAGAGGAAAGCCGCCGAAAATCTGACTGCCGCCACCGCCCACTGCCCAGATATCTTTCGAGGAGATCACCGCCACGTCGCTCAGACCGCTGTTCGCGCTGGGGTGCGGGCTGGGCACCACGCTCCATGGCGTGCAAGACGCGGAACTGGGTTGGTTCGCACCGATGGTTTTGGCTGATGGCGCGGCCTTTGCTCCGACGGCTTTGAATGCCAGCACACTGAGCAGAACGACAACAAGACCTGCCAGCGCAGCAATGCGCTTACCATGTTTCATCCTGTTTTCTCCTGACTGCAATACCCTATCACAGGATGCCGCAATCATTGCAGCAATGTCTCTTTGCATCCTATGAGGCGCACCATCTTCGCAGGACTGATAGCGAGTATTATCCTGTGCCGGTCACGTCACTTGTATACATCCAGGAGGGTATTCGATGGTGACATGATAAGAAGTTATATAAAGAAAATCCGAAAAGCTGTGTCCTTGTTGTTGTCCAGCCTTGAATGCAATAAGCTATAGCATTCTTAATGCTGCTCAACGGGAGTTACACTGAACGTCGCACCCTGAGGATACGGCATAGCTGATGAGCATAAAGATAAGAAAAAGGGCCACTTCCAGCGCCCCAAGCACGATCCCCCAGCCCGCCAGGATCTTCCCGACGAGGCTTTTAGGTCGGTCGCTGGATTTTGCCAGGAAGATAATTCCGAGCACAAGCGCAATAAGAGGGGCAGCAAGGCTTGAATAGACCAAGAAGAATATCACAATCCCCCAAGTCCTGCCATCAGAAGGGATAAGCTCGTCAAAGATGATGCGCCATTGCAGAACGAACGAGCAAGGCATATACAATGTACAGAGAGCGCTGAAGAGAGCCAACCCGTTGCTCTGCCTGGCGCGTTTTGATTCTTGTGCTGAAGCAGACATGGAAAGTCTCCCAAAGACATAGAGCGGTTGCCTGGAACAGGCTCATCCGCCAAAACCTGCATTCTACAGAAAAGAGAGAACGCTGAAGATGCCGTTTTGACGGCAAAACAAAAGAAAACCCTTGATTTTGCAAGGGTTTTCGTGCTCTGCGTGTCCCGTCTCTAATACACCGGAGCCTCGGTATAACCGCCGAAGACATCGCGGAAGACATTCATGATTTCGCCGAGGGTGGCGTAGGCGCGCACGGCTTCCAGGATGTAGGGCATGGTGTTTTCCGCCGGTTTTTTCGCCGCCTCGCGCAGCGCGTTCAGCGTTTGGCCGACCTTTTCGTTGTCGCGCGTCTGGCGCACGTGGTTCAGGCGCTCCAGGTGGATGCGCTCTTTGGCGGTGTCAACATACAGCGTGGGGACGGGGCTGGGTTCTTCCGCGATGTAGTCGTTGACGCCGACGATGATGCGGTCGTGCGAATCCACCTCTTGCTGATAGCGGTACGACGCCTCGGCGATCTCGCGGGCGAAGAAGCCGTTGCGGATGCACGGAATGACGCCGCCCAGCTCGCGAATCTGCGTGATGTAGCGCATCGCTTGCTCTTCCATCGCGTCCGTCAGCGACTCCACGAAATATGATCCGCCCAGGGGATCGACGGTGTTGGTGACGCCGCTTTCGTGCGCGATGATTTGCTGCGTGCGCAGGGCGATCAGCACGGCTTCTTCGGTGGGCAAGGCCAGAGCTTCATCCAGCGAGTTGGTGTGCAACGACTGCGTGCCGCCCAGCACGGCGGCCAGAGCTTGCAGCGCCACGCGCACCACGTTGTTATCCGGCTGCTGTGCGGTCAGCGACACGCCAGCGGTCTGCGCGTGAATGCGGCACAGCCACGACCGCGGATCCTGTGCGCCGTAGCGGTTGCGCATCTCCTTCGCCCAGATGCGTCGCGCTGCGCGGAATTTGGCGATCTCTTCAAAGAAGTCGTTGTGCACATCGAAGAAGTGCGACAGGCGCGGGGCGAAGCTATCCACCCGCATGCCGCGTTCGACGCATGCTTCCACATAAGCGAAGCCGTCGGCCAGGGTAAAGGCGAGTTCCTGCACCGCCGTCGCGCCGGCTTCGCGGATGTGATAGCCGGAGATGGAGATGGTATTCCACTTGGGCATGTGCTGCGTGCCGAACTCGATGGTATCCACTACCAGGCGCAGCGACGGCTCCGGCGGGAAGAGATATTCCTTCTGGGCAATGTATTCCTTGAGGATGTCGTTTTGCAGCGTGCCGCCCAGCTGCGCCATCGGAATGCCACGCTTCTCGGCGTTGGCGATATACATGGCCCAGATGACGGCGGCGGGGCTGTTGATGGTCATGCTGGTCGTGACTTGATCCAGCGGGATGCCATCAAACAAGATCTCCATATCGGCCAGGGATGAGACAGCGACGCCGCACTTGCCGAACTCGCCGGCAGCCATCTCGTGGTCGTGGTCATAGCCATAGAGCGTGGGCATGTCAAAGGCCACGCTCAGGCCCGTCTGGCCGTGTTCCAGCAGATATTTGAAACGGGCATTGGTCTCTTCCGCCGTGCCGAAGCCGGCGAACATGCGCATCGTCCACAGCTTGCCGCGATACATCGTCGGCTGCACGCCGCGCGTGTAGGGATATTCCCCCGGCAAGCCGACGTCGTGCAGGTAGTCCTGGTGCGCCGTGTCCAGCGGCGTATACACCCGCTGCACGGGGATGCCGGACTGGGTGGCGAACTCCGCGCGTCGCTCCGGCATGCGGGCGTTGGCTTTGCGCACGGCGTCGGCTTCCCACGCGGTGACGGCATCCGCGATCTTCACCAGCTGGCTCTTGTCATAGAGCGCGCTGGCGGCGTCGATTTTCTCAAAGATGGGTTTCTGGTCGAGCATCGTTGCACTCTATCCCCTTTGATGGTGTTATAGCAATTTCAAGAACTGCTCGACATCCAATCGCGCCTGCTTCAAAATGTGGGCTAATGTCGAGCGCTTCACAGGCCGGTGTGCAGGAACGGTAAGCTTGAGCAGTTCATCGCCATCGCGCTTTTGCAGCCGAATGTGACTTCCCATCTGCCGCACAACGATCCACCCATCGCGCTGCAATGCGTGAATAATCTCCTGATAGGGTAACTCAGGAACCTTACTCACACTTCAAGCTCCTGCAAGACGGCTCCTTCAGCGAGTGGGATGCGATCATCGTCTACTTCTGCCAGATAAAGCTGAATCGCCTCTTTGATGTTGTTTAGCGATTCTTCAACTGTATCACCCTCACTGATGCAGCCTGGCAGAGCAGGAACATAGACGGTGTAACCACCATCTTCGCTTGGCTCCAGCACGATCTGTAATTTCAATTCGACCTCGCTTTAGGATGCAGGCGTGAACATCTGCGGCATCGGCAATGGCTCTCCATGTTTCTGTGCGGATTACCCCACCTGCACGGCCATCGCCACCGCGCCGCCGCCGCCCAGGCAGAGCGTCGCCAGGCCGCGACCGCCGCCGCGCCGCCGTAATTCATAGATCAGTGTGGCGAGGACGCGCGCGCCGCTGGCACCGATGGGATGCCCCAGCGCGACCGCGCCGCCGTTGACGTTGACGCGCGACCAATCCCAGTCCAGCTCTTTGCCGTTGGCCAGGGTTTGCGCGGCGAACGCTTCGTTGACCTCGATGAGATCAAAGTCGTTGAGGCGCAGGCCGGTCTTTTCCAGCAGCCGGTTCACGGCGATGGGCGGAGCGGCGAAGATATATTTCGGCGTGATGGCAGCAGTGGCATAGCCAATGATGTTTGCCAGCACGGGCAGATTGTTGGCGCGGGCATAGTCCGCGTCGGCCACAACCGTCCCGGCGGCACCG
>JAJPKG010000254.1 GCA_021323815.1 Pseudomonadota bacterium | reverse complement strand
TGACGTTGCCCCCAAACAGTTCAAAGATGGTGATGCTTTTCCAGATGCGTTCCAGTTTGTCGAGGGAGGCGAGGTCGGGATGCGCCGCCAGCCAGAGGCCGTTCCATGCGCCGATGGACGTGCCAACGATGAGATCCGGGGTGATGCCCCGTTCCAGCAGGGCGCGCAACATGCCCACCTGCGACGCCCCCAGCGCCGCGCCGCCACTCAAAACGAATGCCACTTCGGGGGTTTTGCGCTCCCCATGTTCCACGAGTTCCGCCATATGCGTCTTCATCTCCTGAGGAACTGAGCGACCTTTATAGGAATAGTATAGCGCACAAACGAGGCGAGACGCCAGGACGGTACAGAAGATCGGAAAAAAACTTTACACAAATCCGCTACGGCGCACGATCGGGATTGGCGCTGTGGCGCGCCAGCCATTTTTCGCGCTGTTCCTCGCGTTTGGCGGCTGAGGCGGGCTGATAACGCGCGTGGAAATCGGCGCGCCATTGGGCAAAGGTGCCGTCGCAGATGGCGGCGCGCATCTGCGCCATCTGGCGGATGAGGAAACGCAGGTTGTGAATCGTCCCCAGGCGATAATAGAGCAACTCTTCGGCGCGGGCCAGGTGGTGCAGATAGGCCGCGCTGAAGCGTTGGCATGTCCAGCAGTCGCATCCCGCCTGCACGGGGCCGTGTTCGGCCCGCCAGCGCGCCGCCCGAATGTTGACGCGCCCGGTCGGGGTATAGAGGCCGCCGTTGCGGGCGACGCGCGTGGGCAAGACGCAATCAAACAGATCCATGCCGTGCGCCACGCCTTCCACCAGATCTTCCGGCGAGCCGACGCCCAGCAGGTGACGCGGGCGGGTGGGATCAAGATGCGGCACGGTGGCGGCAGCCATCGCCCACATCACCTCTTTCGGCTCGCCGACCGAAAGACCGCCGATGCTGAAGCCGTCGAACGGCAGAGCGGAGATCGTCTCGGCGCTCCACGCCCGCAACTCCGCCGACATGCCGCCCTGGGGGATGCCGAAGAGCGCCTGATCGGGACGCTTTCTGGCGGCGATGGCGCGCTCGGCCCAGCGGTGCGTGCGCTCGGTGGCGCGGCGCATCGTCGCTTCATCGCAGGGGTACGGCGGGCATTCGTCTAATGGCAGGATGATATCCGCACCGATCTGCTCCTCGACGGCGATGACGCGCTCCGGCGTCAGGCGCACCTCGTTGCCGTCCAGATGCGAGCGAAAGGTCACGCCGTCATCCGTCAGCGCGCGCAGATGCCCCAGGCTGAACACCTGGAAGCCGCCGGAATCCGTCAGCATCGGCCCATGCCAGCCCATGAAATGATGGAGTCCGCCGAAATCCGCGATCAGCTCCGGCCCAGGCCGCAGCAGCAGGTGATAGGTGTTGCCGAGGATGATCTGCGCGCCCAGCGCGGTGAGGTCATCAGGGGCGAGCGCCTTCACGCTGGCCTGTGTTCCCACTGGCATGAACATCGGCGTCTGGATGACACCATGCGGCGTGGTCAGCGTGCCGGCGCGGGCGGCGCTGGCTGCATCCGTCGCCGTCACGGTGAAGCTGATGGGGCGATCAGGAGTTGACGCATCATCGTTCATCATGGCAAACAGTGTAGCACATTTCAAGGCAGGATGATCTTTCGATACGTTCGCCGTGGGCATCGATTGCAAGCATCGATCGCCCCCGGCTCGAAAACAAAAGCCCTCCGGGCTGCCGGGCAAAATGATACGCCGGGCGAGATGGCACATGATTTCATAGTCATCTTGATCTCAAAGAAAAAGCCGTGTCATAGTCTGAGCAAGAAGATCAGTGCAGCGAGGACATTCCATGAGCCATTTTACCGAACACGAGATCAGCTATCTGCGCGGCCAGCGCCTGGGGCGACTGGCAACGGTCGGCAAGCAGGGCGAGCCACATCTCACCGTCGTCGGCTTCGCCTATAATCCCACGCTTGACACCATCGACATCGGCGGCAGGCGTGGCGGCTTTGGCGCAAGCAAAAAATTTCGCGACGCGCAAGCCAACGAGAAGGTGGCGTTCATTGTGGATGACGTGCTGACCGGCGAGGACGGCCAGCGTTGGCTGCCACGCGGCATCGAGATTCGCGGGCGGGCCGAGGCGCATGCGACAGGCGGCGAGCAACTGGGACCGGGCTACGATCCGGCGTTCATCCGCATCGTTCCCACGCGCATCATCTCCTGGGGCATCAACGGCGAAGACTATCAGCCCGACAGTCGCGACGTGGGACGCTCCTGAAGGTCCTGATGCCGGAGCGGGTGGCACATCCTGTGCGTTTTGATCAGTGAGAACACCCTGTTGGATCAAGAGGATCGCGTCGTCATGCCTGCCATTCGCCTTGCTGAGTTGCATCCCATCGTTGTGCATTTTCCCATCGCGTTGCTGCTGACCAGCGTGGCGATGGATTTCATCGCTGTTACCTTGCGCCGCTGGAATATCGCCGACGTGGGAACGTGGCTGCTGATCTTCGGCGTCATCGGCGCGCTGGCTGCGGGGCTGACCGGTTCGCTCAGCGAGCACCGCGTGGCGCGAGGGGCGAACATTGGGAACTTGTTGGAACTGCACCAGCGGTTCGGGTTCGCCGCCGGCTTCACCTTCGCGCTGCTCTTGCTGGTGCGGCTGATCTGGCTGTCGCCGCGCATTTTGATGGGGATGCGTGGGGTCATGCCGGCGCTGGCCACGCCGCTGCAACAACGGCTGCGCACCGCCGTGCCCGCGCTTTTCGCCGCGCCGCCTTCGGCATGGATGATCGCACTCTATCTGCTGGGCAGTGTGGTGGGCGCGGTCTTGCTGGGCATCACCGGCTATCTGGGCGGTGCGCTGGTGTATGATCACGGTCTGGGAACGCCCAGCGCTTTATGGCATGCCGCAACTTTGGCCATGCGCTAGACCTTCTTTCCCTGGTTCTTGCGGCATGGTAACGTAGCTGCTATCATGACGGATGTCAAAGGACATCATGTGGCGCTCTTTTTGTTGCGGAATGGACAAGGGGCATAGAGCGATGCTTGACCAATCCAACACCAATGGTCCTTCCACTTTGAACAGCGAAGCGGTGATCGCAGCGACCGCCGATTCCGAGGAAGCGTTATACACCACTGGGCCGGCCTCGCTGGAAGCGGCGACTCGGCTGGTTGATCCCATGCGGCTGAACAACCTGACACCGGAAGAGATTCAGCCGCGCCATCTGCGGCGGGCGAATCGCGAGGTGCGCAAAGCGCGGCGCGGGCTGGTCAGCATCGAACACGCGGCGCATCGCTTGCTGAACACCGCGCGCCTGGAAGCGCAACGCGGCCAGCGCCTGGCACGCACGCCGCCCAGCCGCCGCCGCGCGCATCAAGTGCAATTGGCGCTGCGCCGCGCCGCCGGGTTGAACGTCTATTTCGCCGCGCTGGAAGAAGAACGCTCGCGCTATGCGCGCAAAGTCGCTGCCGCGCGCGATCTGCTGCAAGCCTGGGAGCACGAGAAACGCGGCCTGACACGCCAGCCGGGCAATTTCTTCGCCCGCAATCTGCGCCAGACCACGTTGCGCATCGCTCGCGTCGAGCGGCTGGCACGCGAGCGGCTGGATGAAGCGCGCCGCGCGCTGGTGCATGTTGCGGTGGCGGAAGAAGCCATGCGCCGCGACGCCGACATGGTGCGGCTGGACCCTGTCAATTTCAAACGCTTCGTGGGGCGAGGTCGTTTGGGCGTGCGCTTGGGGATTGTGGCCGTCATCGTCGCCCTCATCGCGTTTATCTATCCTCCCTGGTCGCCGCCGCGTTTAACCGCCTGCGCCATTTCCATCAAAAACACGAACTCTTGCTCCATGGTGCATGCCGATGCTGGTTTGCAGCTCCAAAATCACGGCAGTGGCTTGCTTGTTGGTTGGGCGACGGTGGATATGAAACAGGATGGCATGGACTCCATGCAATCGCCCATTCCCATCGTGCTGCTGCCCCATCAGTCAAGCAACCTGCCCTGCTATGAGTATGGCGGCTGCGCACTCCAGCCGGGCAGCACCATCCATGTACAGTTCACCACGTCGGGCGGCAGCCCCACCGTGTCGGTGGTGCCATAGCACAGGGTTTGCCCCACCCCCTAACCCCCTCCCCACCAGATCGGGGGAGGGGAAATCTGTGATCCCCTGGTCCGCCGGACCTTGCGGTCGAGACTCCGCCTGTGCGTCAAATAGAGGCATAACGCAAGTGTTCGCTTGACGACACCAGACGGGGGATTTTCTTACCGATGATCGTGAGTCTCTTTCACGTTAACGTTCCACCGGAGCGCGCTCAGGCTTTTGAGGCGAGCTGGAGCCGGCGCGCGGGTATGGTGGATCAGATGCCGGGCTTCCTGGGGATGGATGTGCTGCGCGATGGCGGCAAGCCGGGCCATTATATCGTGCTGACGCGCTGGGAAAAGCGCGAGGATTTCGACCGCTGGGCCAACAGCCCTGAATTCGTCGCCGGGCATCGGCGCGTCAATTCCGGCGAGGATAACGGGGCCGCGCCGGTGGGCATCGAGTTCTTCGAGGTTGTGCCCAGCACCCCGATGAGCACCGGCAGCGGAAATTGATCGCTCGCCGCGTTGGCAGTGCGCGTGCACGGCAGCATCATAAAGTCTGTTGTTGCGGCCCAGCCTCATGAGCGCCGCCTG
>JAJPKG010000034.1 GCA_021323815.1 Pseudomonadota bacterium | reverse complement strand
GTCTGATCCTGATGATATTTGGCGAGGTAGCGCCCCAGTGGCAGGGCATCGCGCAGAAACGGCATCTTCACGATGGGATACATCTGCTCGCCCACGCGGATGCCTGATGCTTGATAGTCGATGGGGACGAGCGCGGGGACATGGGCGGCATGCTGGGCAATGAACGCGCTGATGACCGCATACCGTTCGGCGATGTCGGCGGGCGGTTCTTTGGGGGGATTCGCCCGGAAGCAGCGCACCAGATAATCGTCGATGCGATAGACACAGACGTAGAGACCCGCTCCGCCATAGCGCGCGATGCTCTCGCTGTCGCGGACGCGCGCCAATTGCCCCGCGCGCAACTGCGGATCGCTGAGGGTCTGTTGCCAGTGCAACATGGCGGCGTCATATGCCTCGCGGGTGGGCCAACGCGCAGCAGGAGTCTCCATAGCAACCTCTTTTCGGATTTCTCACCCGATGGGAATGATCATCACCGTCATGTCGTCATCTTTCATGTGGCCTTGTTCGCGTTCCCGCGCCAGCAGTGCGACAAAAGCCGCGTCGTCTGTCAGCGCATCAAGCTCTCCCAGGCGCTCGGCGGGATCACGCAGCAACCACTCGGCTAGAGTATCCGTCGCCAGCAGGATGCGGTCGCCCGGCTGAGCAGCCAGCGTCAGACGACGCACCTCGCGCCACGCGCGCTCCCGCTCTGCGTCGCTGTCGCGGGTGGGCAACGTCGCCGGCTGCACGCCGAAATGCGCGGGGTCCGCGATGGGAAACGCCGCCAGCAATTCCCATCCCTCTGCGCCTGGCCGTGCGTGGCAGGCGACAGCATCTCCGACGGCAATAAGATCCACCTGGGTTGCTCCGTTGCCTGGTGCCAGCGCGCACAGGATCAAGGTGGTTTGCGCGCCCTTCTGCTGGATCATCTCGGCATAATCCGCCGGCACTTCGCCGCGTTGCGCCTGTTGCGCACGGATGCCCGGCAACCAGCGCTCCGTCACCCATGCCTGCCAACTGGCAGCACAGCCTTTCAGCCATCCCGCGAACGATGCTTCGCTGCTGAAGGCCTCCGGCACCTTGACGGCAGCGCGGGCGATGATGCTGGCCCAGGGGCGCGGCAAAAAGGACGAACTGACGCCGTCCGTTACCGCATACCTGCCATTTTCGGGGTCCGCGCTATAAAAGTCCTGGCAGCGGCTCGGCGATTCGCCCTCCTTCGGCTGCATGAACGCTCGCGCCGTGCCGGTCAATGGCAAAGCGAACAACGGGTCTTCTCCGGCGGCGCGTGAGGCCAGCACATTCGCCACCGCTTGAGCGTTTTGCGCCGCCTCAGAGACCACCTGAACCGCAGGTGCCATCGCGGCGGAGTGCCTGGCCTCGAGTGCCGCACGCTGCCTCGCCTGTCGCGCTTCCCACAGCCAAAACGCCGCCGCGACCACGCCCAGTGCGCCCGCCGACAGATCCAGCCAGCCGGCGACATCCAGCAGGGGACGCAGCGCCAGGGCAACTGCCGCGCCGATGATGCTGGCGACGGAACACACCAGCCCAATGAGCGCAACGGCATCCACAACGATCCGGCGCGAAGACGTGCGCGTAGCCATGAGTGATCCTTCTCGTGTTGAACTCACACCAGCGCCCCCGTGCCCAGCGTGCCGAAATTCAAGAATTTCACCAGCACCTCGGCATTGCTGTTATAGATAAATCCCCGCGCGCCGAGGCTGATGGGCTGGCCGGTGATCTCGCTGGCGTTGAGCAACAGCGGTTCGGGGATGATGCTGCTCATCGCCAGCAGGCGCGGCGCGAAGGGGCTGAGCTGTGCCACCTCATATTCATGGGTTGGAAAGATGCACGGTTCCTGCATATTGGCGGTGAAGTGGCAGTTGAAAATCAGTGTCGGCCCCTGCTGCGTTCCCTCACTGCGAATCTCGTAGGTGATTGGCTCTGGATCATACACGCCGTTGTCCTCGCCGTCGGTGATGTGGATGATGACCGGCGGAAAGCCCTGCTCGCGGGGGGCCTGGCCCGGTTCGGGAGCCGAGTGCAGCCAGGCGCGCACCACGTCGCGCGCTCGCATAAAGGCTTTATCCATCTGCGTCGCGTTTACCCAGGCGGGCTTGATCCAATAGGGCCGCACGATCTCGGCGATCGCGTGCGGCCTGCCCGTCGCGCTCACTGATACGTCGCGGGCGACGGTCGTCTGCCCCAGCGCGCGCTTGCCCAGCGTGGGCAGATCGATGGGCGCGCCGTCGGGCGTCAGCAGCGACACGACCTCGTCACTGTAACCGAATGCCGCGATGTAGATATATTTGCGGCGTTCGCCGGTGTCTTCGTCAATCGGCGTCTGATCCAGCATGGCATAGATCAATTCGTTGAGCGCGGTGGCGGCGAAATCGGCCTTCGAGCAGTTCATGCCGATGACTGGCTCGCTCATCGAGCGCGATTGGTCCAGCAAGAACACGAACAATCCCGGATGGCGACGCGAGAAGCGACGCGTATAGAGCGGCAGCGCGGTGGACATCATGCTCATGAAACATTCTCCTCCAGTCCGGCTTGGCAACGGGCGAGGCATGCCATCGCCCCGACATCATGGTGGAACGCCCTCAGGCGCGCGTTCATTCGCTGGCGCTTTCAACGGCAGCAGCAGCAGGCGCGTTCAGCGGGCGCAGCGCGCTCCAGCAGGCAAACGCGGCGACGAGGATGGCGGCGAGCGGCACCCACCAATAGCCGCCGGCAAAAGGCGGCGCGCCGGCGACCAGATAGACGATATATTGCAGCAGCATGGCACCCAGCGCTACGCCGCAGGTGAGGCCGAGATCCTGCCAGACGGTGGTGCGCAGGTTGCGGATGCGCTCGATGGGCCACTGCGCGAAAAAATAGCCGAAGCCGATCCCCGCGCCGCTGCATAGGAGCGCGACCACCGCCAGGAACAGCAGCGTCACCGGAAAGCTGCCCATGAAGGCAAACGGATTGCCCCGTATGAACGTGGCACCGGGATCGGTCAGCGCGCGAATGTCGGCGATGGAACCGAACAGCGCGACGGCCACCACCACGAAGCCATAGGTTAGCGCGACGGTCTTGAGCCAGACCCACACCGGCCATTCCTGAAACAGGCGGCGCAGCGAAAACCAATAAGCCAGCACCGCCGCCATCGGCACCACCGAGATCACCAGCGCCATGAAAGAGGTATAGAACTCGCAGGGGCTGGGCGCGGGCAGGTTATAGCACCGGCTGTTGGTCAGCGTATTCGAGAGCCATTGATCCGCCGCAT
>JAJPKG010000156.1 GCA_021323815.1 Pseudomonadota bacterium | reverse complement strand
TGCCACCACGTTTACTCTGGCAGGCCCAGATCCGGCAAGCCCGCGATGATGCGCTGGGTTTCGAGGCTGACGGTGATGACCTGGCCGACGAGGCGCACGATGTATTCCGGGTCGTCGCGCCGGTTGGGATCGCTGGTGATGCCGCTGCGCTTGTCGGTGGTGACTTGATATTGATCGATGACCCATTCCAGGGCGGAGCGGTTGCCCAGACGATAGGCGAAAGTTTCGGGTGGGATGCCTTCCAGGCGCAAGGATTCGTTGACCTGCAAGGCGGTTTTGTCGCGACTGAGGATCATCTTGGTGACGCGCCAGGTGAAGGGAACGGCATCATTGATGACGCGGCGCAGGGGATATTCGGCGACGGATTCATAGCCGATGTGCAGGCGAGCCAGCGCGGCCCCGGCGGCCACCAGGGCGCGGAAAGCGGCGGCGTGGGCACCCAGCGCGGCGGGGGTATGATCCACCGGTGGCTCGCCGGGGGCACCGAGCGCGGCGGGAGTATGATCCACCGGTGGCTCGCCGGGGGCACGGAGCGCGGCGGCGGCATGATCCACCGGTGGCTCGCCGGGGGTACCGAGCGCGGCAGGGGTATGATCCACCGGTGGCTCGCCGGGGGGTGAACCCCCCGGCTCGGAAAAGAAACCCCCTCCGGGGCTGGCGGGGGAAACGCCGACCAGCGGGATGCGCGGCAATTCGCGTTTCAGGTTTTCGGCGTAGCGCGCTCGATAGGCGGGATGATGCAGCACGGCGTAGACATAGTGGAATATGTCGCGCTTGGTGACATCGGGGCCATACGCTGCCTGGAATTGGGCGAGCGCCCAATCGGTGATGTTTTCCTGGCGGTTGCTACCATCGGGGTCGTAGGTGTAGAGAGGGAAGCATTGAAAGCCATCTGTTGAGTTCATGGTAAGATTAGGAATGATGTTCGATACTAAGACAGTAAATGGAGCGCGATGCCCAATACTACTAACTCCAATAAGCTGGTTTTCTTTTTCGCTCTGGGGTGTTGGAAAGAAGAGATGCTGTTGATATCTTTCCTCATTCCAGAATTCGTCAAAATAAAGAGATTTGCAGCAATACGGTCGATATAGAGCATGTCTGATGTTGCTCTGTTGAAATTCGCTGTATATGATCTTAGCGAGTGATGCTTTTACCTGCCTTGTCCATTTGATGCGTTGATCTTCAACATCGATCAATGCATCAACCTGTGCATTACTTGTACGCTTGATTTTATCAACCGCTGTGTTATAGATTTCGATAAAGGTTTTGACTCGCTCTTGCAACTGCTCAGCATCGAATGCATAAGCATGAGCATCGCGATTCGTTGCTACACCAAGCGAATAAGTTTTGAAAATGGTGGCAACGTCCATGCTTTTCGATGACTTGGCGGTTTTCGTTCCCATCGGCAGGAACGTGGCGAACTCAGGCTGCATGCCTTCGGTGAGCCAGTTGTTTTGCTCGTCAGGCTCAAGCTCTTGCCAGTCGATGTGAGTGATATCGCCTTTATCAGCGATGAAAGCGAGTTTTTCTTCTTTGCGCCAGTCTTCGGGAACGCGATAATACCATAAACCGGTGTTGGGGTTTTCGCGTTTGCGGATGGCGAGAGTGATGCCAACGCCGACTTGAATGCCAAAGACATTATGCGTCGTGCCTGAGAGCTTGGGATTTTTGCGCACGTTGCCATGCAAATCGAGATGCCAGATCTGCGTAAAGTCTTGCAAAAGGTGTTTGCGCATACCGTCAAACGCGATTTGATCCATAAAAGAATTGTTGCTGACAAAGCAGACGATGCCATCGCGGTCGCCGAGGCGATCCGTTGCCCAGCGGAAGAATTTCACATAGGCGTCATAGAGTTTGGTGTTGAGCGTGGCGTGTGAGTCTTTGGCGTAGGTGTCGCGGATCTTTTTATCGACGCCGTTGGGATATTTGCGGTTTTTGTTGTTGTCGTTCTCGTTTTCCTGGCCGACGTTATAGGGCGGGTTGCCGATGATGACCATGATCTGCGCGTCAAGCTCGCGTTCCACGCGCAGGGTGTTGCGTTCGGTGAGGAATGAGCCTTGCACGCTGGTGCCGGCCTGGCCCCAGGTGGCGAGGGTGTCCACGAAGCAGAGGCCCTCGAAGGGGGCATAGGCACCGGTGCGCTCGTAATATTTGTGCTCGATGTTCATGGCGGCGATGTAGTAAGGCAGCAGCATGATCTCGTTGCAAAAGAGGTCGTGTTTATATTTGTATTCAAGGTTGGGCGCGGCGATGCGGTCCAGCAGGTTGACGATGAAATTGCCGGTGCCGGTGGCGGGGTCGAGAATCTGCACGCCGCGATCTGAGAGCGAGCGGCCAAATTCGCGCTGCAAGACGGCTTCGACGCTGGCGCACATGAAGCTGACGATGGGCTGGGGGGTGTAAACGATGCCGTGCGTGTCGGCTTCTTTCACCGCGAAGCCCTGGAAGAAGCGTTCATAGACGGTGTTGAGGAAATCTTGCTTGTCGGCATAGCTGCTGATGCTGCGCGCCGCGCCCTCGATGGCGACATAAAACGGGTTGAGGGTGCTGAGGAACTGGTCGCGGTTGAAATCGTTGCTGGTGAGCGCGTCGATGACGGTTTCGATCTCGGCGGCGATGATGTTGCGGCGGGTGAAATCGGGATTGTCGAAGACGGTGCGAAAGAGGCGCTCGGTCAGCAAGTGCTGCACCAGCATCTCATCGATGGCTTCGCGGCTGATGTTGGGGTCGATGGACGTTTTGCAGAGATCCCAGAATTTGTCGAAGGCGGCGAGGAACTTCGCGTTGCGCTGCTGGCGCTGTTGCTCAATTTTGCCGCGCAGGCCCAGGGCGAGTTCGGGGATGCGCTCTTTGAATTTGGCGACGGCCTGGGTGAAGGCTTCATATTCGGGTTCTTCCCAGCGGAAAAACGCTTCCAGCAGATCGGCGAGATCGTGCGGCTGGGTGAGATCGAACGTGCGCTGGTCGCGGCGACCATTCTGGAAGAGCACGGCATGCCGGGTATTTTCAAGATGATGTTGGTGGTGGGATATTTGAGCGCGATCTTCTTGCGGATCTCGCTTTCCAGGTCGTCGTGCTGGTCTTTCGCTTCCCAATAGCCGCAGGGCAAGCCATTGGCGTCGCGCAGCACGGCATCTGGCCGCTTGCCGGTGGCGAGCGTCTCTTCGGGGATGAGCGCCCAGCCGCGCTCGCGGCCCACCTCGCGCAGCAATTGCTCGAAGGCGTGGCGTAGGCCGCTCTCTTTGGTGACGCGCTGCGCCTGCATTTCAGCGAGATCCTGATAATAGCGTTTGATGGCGCGATGGGTGGGGGCGATGGTGAAGGTGGACATGAGCGGGCGCGTCTCCTTGCCTGGCAAACAATGGGTGATGCGGTGACAAGGAACATTGTAGCACAGGGAACGGGGTGACGGGAACACGGAGGGCACGGAATTTTTCACGGAAAGAAAAGGACGGGTATCGTCGGCGGGGCCGCTGGCGGCGCTAGCAGCCCGCTCCGCTCACCGGGTTCGCTTTCTGCGGCGCGGTCTGCACCCGCTGGGCGCTCTGGCCATACGCTGTTGGTGCCATGTGCTACAACCTCATTACCCGCCGGGCGCTCTCGCCATGCACTGTTCGTGCTATGTGCTACAACCTCATTTCACTCCCGGCGTCAGCACGTCCACACCGCTGTTATTTGCGTGCTGGCATAGGTGTGGCCGGTGAAAGTGCCGGCTTGCAGGTGGTGGGTGAAGGTGATGTCGCCATTGGCGAACGTCTCCTGGCCGTGAAAGTCGGCGGTGAGGGTGCCGGGATAGGTGCCGTCGCTGGTGGCGGCAGCCGCCGCGCCAAAATAATCATAGCGTTGCTGAAGCTGGCGGCCTTGCGGGGAATTGGTAGGATCGATGATGACGCGCCCGATATCCACGCCGGCCTCGCCCGCCGTCATGAAGCATGTGCCGCCAGCCCACGATTCCTGCTGGCCGTTGATGGAGGCGGTGGCTCTGGCGGGGCCACAGAACTGGCGCGTCTGCACGCCGTTGATGGTTTGCGGCCCCGGCACGCAGGCGGCGGATGACGAGTGGCCGCAGCCGGGCAGCGACAGGGCGCTCAAGAACAGCGGGGCCAGCGAACGCAGGATGCGCGCCATGACGGACCTCCCTTTCCCGATGCGCGAGGCGATAACTCAGCCGTTGGCTATCATACTGTACCGCCGAAAAACTGGCAAGGATGAGTTTCTACCCAAGATTTTGGCTGCACCTCCTGCCCCCTCCCCAGCAGAGATGGAGCGGGGGAGATGGACGCGAGATGCTCTTGTTGGGAGGTGCAGCGCAAAGTATAACAGCCGATAGAGAAAGATGTAACGATCTGGACGGATGACCAGCGCCTTCTGATAAGGCAGGAGACGTTGATGCAACAACAACGCCGGGGCTGGCAGGTCATCATGGTCATCGCCCTGCTGGCGATCCTCGTCGCCGCAGGCATGGTGCGCGCCGTCACGCAACTGAATGGCGGCACGCATGGGGTCAGGCGGGCAATGTCATCAACCGCAAACGCATCCCCTACGGCGATCCCTTCGCCGACCGCAACGCCCAGGCCGCTGCTGCCGGGGCTGACGCTGCGCGGGCGGCAATTCGTGGATGACACCGGCAAGGTGGTGCGCCTCGTCGGCGCGTCGCGACAATCCCTGGAATATCTCTGTCACGGCGACGGGCATTTCACCTCGGCGGATTTTCAGGCGATGCGGTCGTGGGGCATGAACGTGGTGCGCATCCCGCTCTCGTCGGAGTTTTGGTCCGGCGCGGGGGGCAATTGCACGGATTATCGCAGCACGGTGGCGCAGGCGGTCTTCAACGCCGAGAGCGCGGGACTCTATGTGATCCTCGATCTGCAATGGGACGCCCCGTTCGACACAGCGTATGACCGCACGCACGGTGGGGTGCAATGCCCCATGCCCGACACCGGCAAAGATGTCGCGTTCTGGCAGGATCTGGCAACGATCTATCGCAACGACCACGCCGTGATCTTCGATCTCTTCAGCGAGCCGCATGACACGACGTGGGATATCTGGCTGCACGGCGGGACGATCTCCTGGGGCTGCTACATCATCAGCGATCAGGGCGACCAGATGGAAAACCAGACCTATCAGGCCATCGGCATGCAAGACCTGGTGGATCGCGTGCGAGCCATCGCGCCGGAAAACATTCTCATCGTCAGCGGTCTGCAATGGGGCTATGATCTTTCCGGGGTGAGCGCGGGCTACGCGGTGCATGGGACGAACATCGTCTATGGCACGCACCCGTTCAACTATGCCTCGAAAGCGCCGTCGGACTGGCCGCACGACTTCGGGAATCTGGCGGAGCGCGTGCCGGTGATCGGCACCGAGTTCGGCTCGTATGATTGCGGCACCAGCTACACCACCCAGGCGATCGCGTATTTCAACGCGCACCAGATGTCGTGGCTGGCATGGTCGTGGAGCACCGGCGGCTGTGGCGGGCCGAGCCTGCTGGCGGATTGGTCCGGCACGCCGTCCTCGCCCTATGGCGCGGCCATCCGCGAGGCGATGCTGGCGGCGAACGGGAAGGGCAGTTGATCGGCGTAGGGAGAGAAGAGCGCGTGGCACGCCCGTCGGGAGAGGAGAGCATGCGTGGCGCGCCCGCCAGGAGAGGAGAGCATGCGTGGCGCGCCCGCCAGGAGAGAGCGCGGGTGGTGCGCCCGCCGGGAGAGAAGAGCGCGGGTGGTGCGCCCGCCGGGAGAGAGCGCGAGTGGCACGCCCGCCAGGAGAGAGCGCGAGTGGTGCGCCCGCCGGGAGAGAGCGCGAGTGGCACGCCCGCCGGGGGAGAGAGCGCCCGCCGGGAGAGCAGAGCATGCGTGGCACGCCCGCCGGGGAATAGAATTCCCCGGCTCGAAAAAGAAAGCCCTCCGGGCTGCGGCCAACGATGATCGCGTTAAGGGAAAGCGAGCACCAAGCGAGAGAGGGAGTGCGATAAATCGCGTCCCTGATAGCATGCACAAAATTTATGTATTTTCTGTGTTCTTGCGTGAAATAGTGTCGTGTCCTCCGTGTCCCGCTATTTCCTTGAAAGCAGGTGGTGGCGATGGCGTTGTTGAGTTGTTATGTGGATGTGCCGGGGTTCGTGCGCGGGGCGATGGGCGTGGAAACGGCATCGCTGCTGGGGGGAAACAGCGTGCTGGCGAGCGCTGTGACGCAGGGCGCGACAAGCCTGAGCGTGACGGACGGCACCAACTTCGCGGCGGGCGTGGGATGGATTTTGGATGGGCCGAATTCGGAGCAGATCGCTCTCAGCGGTGTGGCGGGAACGACGCTGACGTTGAGCGCGGGCGTGCAGGCAGCGCATGGGGCCGGCGCGTGCGTGGCGACGGGGGGGACCGCCGGGGCGCTGCCGGATGTGCTGGTGCGCGCTTCCGCCTGGGTGGAAGGCTATTGCGGGCAGGGCAAGCCGGGCAACGCCAGCGATCCGCAGTTGTGGGCGCAGGCGCGCAACGAGCGCTACCGGTTGCCGGGGCCGCACGCAGTGCTGGATCCAGCAGGGGTGCTGACAGTGCGCCCGCTGCACTTTCCGGTGCAAGCGGTGACAGCTCTGATGCTGGACTGGGGCCAGGGGCAGACGTGGTCGCTGGATGTGACGCAGATCGAATTTCCTGAGAGCGCCCGCAGTTTCGACGTGCCGCCGCCGATTCCGGTGGTGGGCACGACGGGCTTTTTGGTCGCGCCGGGGGGGTTGCCGCGCGCCTGGTCCGACATTGCGCTGAGCCGGTCGGGGCCGATCTGGGTGGAGACGACGTATACCGGCGGGCTGACGCCAGGCGCGCTGCCACCGGATTTCGTCCAGGCCGTATGCTGGGTGGCATGCCACCTGCTCAGCTATCGGGAAAATCCCACCGGTGCGGCAGAGCGGCGTTTGGGCAAGAAGGTGCTGGTGAGCCGGCTGCGCGGCGACACCGCTGACGCGAGCCTGCTGCTGCGCGATGCCATGCGGGCGCTGGAACCGTACCGCAACCGCCCGTTTTGAGCGGGACGGGACGGGAACGCGAAGGACGCGAATAAAGCGAAGAACACGAAGGATTGAACGCTCATTCTGGCTGAATGGCATGAACATCCATGAGGCTTTGACCAGTGCAACCTCTTCCGCGTCCCCGTCCCCTATGGCCAGCGGGGGTCGGTGGGGATGAGCGAGAAGATGAGCAGGTCGCGCGGGGTAGTGC
>JAJPKG010000357.1 GCA_021323815.1 Pseudomonadota bacterium | reverse complement strand
CGCTTGCTTATGCGCTGGGACAAGAACGCCGCCAACTACCTCGGCTTCCTGCATTTCGCCTGTGGGCTGATCGCGTTTCGGGCCGCAGGGTTATTCGGATAGGCACTTATACCAGACACACTTGAAGAAGACTTTACGTGCTATCCCAGACTTGTTCCAGGTGATTGGTTCTACGAAAAGCTCAAAGTTGAAAATCCTCGCAAACTGAAACGTCTTATGCGAGAAGAGCAGCAGCTTTATCGCGAAACGAGCACACCAGAATATCAACAGCAGATGCGCATGGCTGATCTATGGGCAACACTCTCTATTGAGCAGATGCGCCGAACAGGAGAGCTACAAAAATATCTTGATGAAGGCTATCGCCTCTTAGCTATGAAGGATCAAGCTGATGAAACAAACAACCGGCTTCTCCTGGGGATCACTGATATAAAAGAGCCACTCACCAAGCGAGAAGTAAAAAAACGCTTACCGCCGTCAGGCGCGCAAGCTGCATCCCGACAAGGGCGGCGATGCCGAGGCATTCAAGGCGATGTACGCGGCATATCGAAGGCTGCTGGCTGCTGCAAAAGGGTAAATGGGGCCCGCGATCCCTTGCCGTGCTTAGGCGTCGGGATCGTGCACCTGCTCATATCTCATATGCGAGTGTGCCAAGAATGTGCAATAAGTCAGCGAGCGGATGAACAGCACCCCCTAGCCCGGAGGGCTTTGTTTTTCGAGCCGGGGAATTCTCTTCCCCGGCGGGCATGCTCTCAGGGCGTCGGCGTCGGACCACTCGGCGTCGGCGTGTTTATTGGGACCTGCGTCGGTGTATTTGTTGGCGTCGGCGTCGTCCCACTCGGTGTCGGTGTCGTCCCACTTGGCGTCGGCGTCGGCTTCGCGCTCGGCGTTGAGGTGGTCTGCGCCGTTGGCGTCACCCCCTGGACGATGAACAACGTGACCTGCGTGCCAAGTGGTTGCAGCGATGCAATCGGTGGGTCGGTGTGATCTACCTCGCCTGGCAAATAGTTTGAGGATGAGGCTGGCCAATATGTGGGGGATTGATTACAATCCAGCTTGACTTTCCGCAGATCTATGCACGCTTGGTTGAACGACTCTCCCGCAACGTTTGGCACTTGCACCTCATCGGGATGAGGGCCAAGACTGATATCGACTTCCACTACCGTGTTGAGTGGCACAACGACAGCTGGGCTTGGATTCTGATTAAAAATCAGATTAATAGGTTTATCGCTGGCGCTGTAATTTGGGTGAAGGGTTAAATGTTCACTGGCTGCTACGGTCTGCGCTTGCGCAAGCGTTTTGCCGGTGAAATCCGGGACGGCGACGGTATTGCCTCCAATAGTAGAATGATTAAACATGCTGCCCAGCCCCAATTTGAAGGCCAGGAAGCAACTGACGGCCAGCAGCAGCAGCACCGAGGCGACGATGATGGCAGTGGTGACGCCGGCGGTGGGCGAGGCGGCTTCGTCCTCACCTTCTTCGGGCGGCATGATGCCGGGGCCTGCCATCGTGCCGGCGGCGGCCTCGGCGCGCGTGGGATTCTGGTTGAATCCTCCGCCGGGCAGATAGTCGCTGTCGTCGTAATAGGCCGGGCCACCGTTGCGCGGGCCGCTGGGCGGGCGACGCGGGCCGGAATCCAGCCGGGCGCTGCCCATCGGCTGCATCGGGTTCAGCCCGGCGGCGTCGATGCGCCCGGACGGGGTGCGCGGCTTGTCGAAGGTTTCCAGGGCATAGGCCAGCGCGTCGCCGTCACGATAGCGGTCGCGGGGATCTTTTTCCAGGCAGCGCAGGATGATCCGTTCCAGCGCGGGCGGGATGTTGGGATTGAAACGGCTGGGACGCGCGGGCGGCTCCTGAATGTGGCGCACGGCGATGGCCACCGGCGTGTCGCCGTCGAAAGGTGGGTGGCCCACCAGCATCTCATACATCACCACGCCCAGCGAATAGACATCCGCCGCCGGGGTGACGACATCGCCCTGGGCCTGCTCCGGCGCGTAATATTGCACCGTGCCGAGCGTCATGCCGGTGGTGGTCAGGCGCTCGTTATCCATATCGCGGTAAAAGGTGGCGATGCCGAAATCCGTCAGCTTCACCAGGGCTTGGTCGTTGACCAGGATGTTTTGCGGCTTCACGTCGCGGTGGACAATGCCGCGCTGGTGGGCCGCGCCCAGCGCCAACGCCACGTCATGCGCGATCACCACCGCCCGGCGCAGATCCAGAATGCCGTGCGTTTTCAGATAGCGGCGCAGATCGGTACCTTCGACCAATTCCATGACGATGTAATATTCATCGTTGTTGCGGCCATAATCAAAGACCTGCACGATGTTCGGATGCGACAGCGCCGAGACCGCTCGCGCCTCGCGCTGGAAGCGCAACACGAACTTGGGGTCGCTCGAATACATCTCGCGCAGAATCTTCACCGCCACCATCCGCCCCATGCGCGTGTCGCGGGCGCGGAAAATGGTTGCCATGCCGCCCCGCCCGATGGGGTCCAGCATCTCATAGCGGTCGCCGATCAGCTGATGTTGTTCCATATTGCCAAGCCAGCGGGGCGCGCAGTCACGCGCCACCGGCAGCTCCTTTCGTCCGCGAGTGAAAACGACGATAGCAGGTATCTTCTCTGCATATGCCCAGCAGCGGCATGATCGCTCATGCTGTGACAGCACCAGAAGTTAGGACGCATGCCATACACGCCTGGTTTCAGAATATCCGCTGAGTGCGATAATATCCCTTTTCGCGCAATTTGGCAAGACCAGGCCAGGCAAGGTAGCCCAATTGGCATGCCTCAACCATCGCTCCACTCCCCGGCAAAGTTGGAGAAAGGGAGATCGTTTAGGCAGGTGTCAGCTCAGATGTACTCACTCACCTGGCAATGCGATCCCTCTCTCTATCCGCAGGATGGGAAGGGGGTTAGGGGGTGGGGCCACGCTCTCGCCGCGCACACGTATGATACAATCAGGGGCATGGTGCGCTGATGATGGCGACAACATCGGGTGATTTGGGAGGGCGGCGTATGCAAAGCGAACCTGAGGCAGACCTGTTGGATGACGAACTCAGCGCGCCGGTGCGCTGGGGCATCTTGGGGCCGGGGCT
>JAJPKG010000168.1 GCA_021323815.1 Pseudomonadota bacterium | reverse complement strand
GTGCGCCGCGCCGACCTTCAGCAGCAACGTGCCGCCGAAGAGTTGCGGGCGCAAGATCAGCTCCCGTAGCCAGATCGCCGGGATCTCATGAAGTTTTAGCCCATAGCTTGGACATCGCCACCCGCGGTGAGCCGGGGGCTGAACCCCCCGGCTCGGAAAAGAAACCCCTCTGGGCTGTGTTCGGCGTCATTGATAATCTTCCCCCGGCCACGCATGGTTTACCGCTCCAGGCAGCTGCTCCTAACGCATTCCTTCCGTTCATTTTCCGGCTTGCTGATGAGGCTGGCTTGGTTTCTTCTGGGGAGATGGGCAACTTGAGCGAACCTTTTGCCCCGCCACTTCGTACCGATGAATGAGCGCAGTTGAATGATGAAGGGGAGCGCGACGCGAACGAGTGGCACTTGACAGCGACGAGCGCCTGATGCAACGGGCGATGGGTGGCGACACAGCGGCACTGGCGGCCATTGTGGAACGCTATTATGGGCCTATCCTCAGCTATCTCTATCGCTTGTCCGGCGGGCGGCGACAGGTGGCGGAAGATCTCGCTCAGGAAACCTTTTTGCGCCTGATGCAGCAAGACAGCTATCGCCCCGATCGCGCCTTTCGTCCCTGGCTGTATGCCATCGCAACCAATCTGGCGCGCGATCACGTCCGCGCCGCCACGCGTGATGACCGCGCATCTGAGGATGCAGCAGCATTGCTCGATCTGGCTGATGGTGCGCCTGGGCCTGACGTGCTGGCCGAAGCGGCGGAGGCTGGTCAGGCCATCGCTCGCGCTTTCAGGCAGATCGGTGAAGAGTATCGTGCCGCGCTGCTGCTACGCTTTTATCACGGACTGAGCTTGAACGAGATCGCAGAGGCACTGGGCATTCCGCTGGGAACGGTGAAATCGCGCCTTTCCGTCGGCACGCGCCGCCTGCGCGACCTGTTGCAACCCATCCATGAAGGAGCCGGCCAATGACAGGCAATGATGATGCTGCTCGGCTCGACGCCACAGGGGACCTCGCCGCGATGTTGCGCGAACAGGATATGACCGCCGATGAGATCGCCGAAATGCTGCCTGCGCTGCAACATCTGCCAGACTGGCGCACCCCAATGCCAACACCAGCGATGCAGCAAGCCTTGCTGGCGAAATTGACTGCGCAACAAGCGGCGACGGGCGCGGAGCAACGAGCCACAGTTCCAGCCTATTTGTCAACGGTCGCGCTGCGCGGGATGGGCTGGCGCGCGCAGATCGCCCTGCGCCAACCCCGGCTCATTCATCGCAGCCTGTGGGCAGGGGCGAGCGTGGGCATTTTCCTGGCGACATGCATGGCGCTGTTGCGCTGGAGCTTTTTCGGCCTCACGCCATCGGGCACGGCGCTGGAATTTTTCTTGCCCGCCATCGCTGCCGTCAGCATGGCCTTCATCTATGGCCCTGAGGCCGACGCGGGGCTGGAAGTGACCCAGGCGACGCCGGTGTCGCCACGCTTCATCGCCGCGTGCCGTTTGCTGGCGCTGGGGGGCTATGAATTGCTGCTGGGGCTGGCGGCGACGGGGGTGGTGGCGCACATGCAACATCTCGGCTTCGGTGGGCTGGCGGCGCTGTGGTTGGGACCGATGGCGCTGCTTTCCGCGTGCAGCCTGCTGCTGTCGTTGTTGACCGGCCCTTTCGTTGCGGCGGGTGGCATCTTCGTGGCCTGGCTGACGCAATTTGTGCAGTTCAAAGGCTTCGCCGGGATGTCATCGGCGACACCCCCGGCCTGGCTCAACCAACCGTTGGCGTTTGCCCTCGCCGCTGCCGTGCTGTGTGCCGCGCTGCTGTACCTGCCCCGGCGCGAGCGCGACATGCGCCAGCTTTCGTAGGGGGTGCGATTCATTGCGCCCAAAACCTCGCCGGGCGAAACTGTTTCCATTGCGCGATGAGCGCCTGGCGAGAGCGCCGGGAGTTCATGCCGGTTTACACAACGGCGCGGACACCGCGTGACACGCCCGCCGGGGGCATCGATTGAAAGCATCATCGCCCCTGGCTCGGAACAGAAACCCCGATGGGCTAACACCCGATATCATGGAGCAAGTGTGATGAGAAATGGGCAATGGTCTGCCTTCACCGGCGTGCTGCGCTATGAATTGTGGATGCAGCTTCGCCGTCCCGCGCTGTGGATCGCCGCTGGGGTGATCTGTCTGTTCGCCTTTCGCAGCTTTCGCGGCTTTTACCTCACCGACAATGGCATGACGCTGGATATGCGCCTGGGAGATTGGGCCGGGTTCCTTTCCGGCTTTTATCCCATCGCGGCGGGCCTGGTGCTGGCAGATCGCTTCCCGCGTGACCGCAAGCTCCATACTGATGAGTTGCTGATGACATCCCCAGCCGAGACGGGCGCGCGGTTGTGGGGCAAGTGGGTTGGCACGGTGCTGGCGACGTTGCTTCCGGCGCTGATCATCTATCTGCTGGGCGCGGCAGCGATTCTGCAATATGCCCACGATGCCAGCCGCTTGCCTTTCGCGCTGCTGCTGTTTCTTGCCAGCGACGGCACGGCGGTGATCTTTGTCGGCGCGTTCACCATCGCTTGCACCACCTTTATGTGGCCGATCCTCTACCAGTTCCTCTTCGTCGGTTATTGGTTCTGGGGCAATTTCTTGAATCCTCATCTGGGCATCCCCACCATCAACGGCACATTGCTCACGGCGCGTGGCGACATGATTCTGGCGGGCCTCTTTCCCAGCACGGTGCTGAGGCTGCATGGCTTTTCCGCACCGTCAGCGAGTTTCGCGCAGGGCATCGGCAGCCTGGCCCTGCTGCTGGGGTGCGCTGTCATCGCCCAGCTTGCCGCATGGCGTGGCCTCGTCCGGCACGAGCACCACCAATGAGAAGGAAGGACGCAGCGATGATGACGGAGAGCCAGCGGTTAGCAACCGCGCCTATGGGCGTGCCGCCGCGAAGGCCGTCTGCGTGGCCGGGAAGCCTCTTTTTGTGGGATCGGTGGCGCTATGAATTGCGCATGGTGGGCATTGGGTCGTTCGTATTGCCCCTCGCCATCGTGGCGATCTACCTGACATTCTCGCTTTTCGCGCGGTATGGCGCATTGCAGAATGGCGGCACGCTCGCGGATGCCGATTTTCAGATGGGGCGTGGCTTGCTGGCTCTGCTGGAAAACGGCCTGGCGCTGGGGGCCGGCCTCATCGCCGCCGGTGCCGTCGCGCCGGATCGCGCCCTGGAACTCCATCTGGCCGCACCAGCCAATTATCGCGTTACGGTGCTGCAACGCCTGGGCGTGGTGACGCTGTGGAGCCTGATCATCGGCGGCATCACCTGCGCGACGATCAGCGCCACCACCTATTGGGTTTTTCCTGTCACGGGTTTTGACCGCCAGTTGGTGTGGCTGCCATCAGTGCTGTGCTTCATGGCCATCGGCGCGGCCATGACCGTGCTGTTGCGCAGCCGCGTCGCCGCCAGCACCATTTTGGGCATTCTGTGGATCGCCCAATTCCTGCTCAAATCCATGTTTCTGGATGGCGGCGTGTTGCAACGGCTGTATCTTTTCGCTTCAGAGCAGATCTTTCCCGCCATTTTGCAGGTGAGTCGGTCGCAGTGGTACGACACCTGGCTGCAAAACCGGCTGATTTTGCTGGGCGTGGCGCTGGGGTTCTTCGTCCTCACCGCTCTGGCGCTCAGCCGTCCAGAGCATCTGCTTGGCGCGGAAAAATAGGCCGCCTTTCCAGCCCGCGCAGGTGGGCTTCGCGGCCAGAGCCCATAGGCGCGGTTTATGCCGGTTTACACAATGGCGCGGACGCCGCGTGGCACGCCCGCCGGGGCATCGATTGAAAGCACCATCGCCCCGGCTCGGAACAGCAACCCCGATGGGCTGTGTCCAGCATACATGCTGAAGCTGCATAAACCGCCAGTTTACTGTAAGGAGCAAAATCCCAATGCAGATCGTATTGGAGCAATTGGCAAAAACGTATAAGGGCAACGTGCAGGCGTTGCGCGACATCAACCTCACCATCGGGAACGGCATGTTTGGCTTGCTGGGGCCGAATGGCGCGGGCAAAACCACGCTGATGCGCATCCTTGCGGGCATCTTGCAGCCCACCGGCGGACGCGCCCTGGTTGGCGAGCATGATCTTGCCACGGAGCGCGGTCGCCATGCGGTGAAGCGCGTGCTGGGCTATCTGCCACAAGAGTTGGGGCTATACCCTGATCTTTCGGCGCGCGATTTTCTGGATTATATGGCGTTGCTCAAAGGGTTGGATCACAGCGCCCAACGGAAGCAACGCGTGCACGATCTGCTGGAATTGGTCGGCCTGGCAGATGTCGCCAGGCGTCAACTGAAAACATTTTCCGGCGGGATGAAGCGGCGGGTGGGCATCGCCCAGGCCTTGCTCAACGATCCACAACTGTTGATTGTGGATGAACCCACCGCGGGACTGGACCCGGAAGAACGCATCCGCTTCCGCAATCTGCTTGCCGATCTGGGTGGCGACCGCGTGGTGTTGCTCTCGACCCACATCGTGGAAGACATCGCCCAGACCTGCCGGAATCTGGCGGTGATGACGCAAGGTCAGGTCATTTTCCAGGGGACAACCTTCGATCTGCTGCAAGCGGCGCGGGGCAACGTGTGGATGGTGACGACTGATGGCCCCAAACCCGACGGCGACGTGACGGTGATGGCGACCATGCATCAGGGCAACGCGGTGCAATATCGCATCCTGGGCCAGCCCCAGCCCGGCACGCACGCTGTTCCCGCTGACCCCGGCCTGGAAGAAGGCTACATGTGGCTGATGCGACAAAATTCACCTCTCTTGACGCCGTTCGCCCGCGCTGCCTACACTGTGGGCAGAGAACACCTGAGCGAACCAGGCAGAGGAGATGCATGATGGATTACCAATATATTGTGGTGGAGCGGGAAGATCCCATCGCCGTCATCACGCTCAACCGCCCGCAGCAGTTGAACGCGCTGAACTGGCAACTGGTGGGCGAGTTGGCTGATGCCTGCGAGGCGCTGGACCGCGACGAGGCGTGCCGCTGCATGGTGCTGACCGGCGCAGGCGACAAAGCCTTCGCCGCCGGGGCCGACATCAAAGAGATGGCGGGGCAGACGCCGGTGACGATGCTCACCGGCGAGTTCAACGCTTGGGATCGCATTCGTCGCGTCCACAAGCCGATGATCGCGGCGGTCGGCGGCTATGCGCTGGGTGGTGGCCTGGAACTGGCAATGCACTGCGACCTGATCATCGCCAGCGAAAACGCCAAGTTCGGCCAGCCGGAAATCAACCTGGGCATCATCCCCGGCGCAGGTGGCACGCAACGCCTGGCGCGCACGCTGGGCAAATTCGTCACCATGGAAATGGTGCTGACCGGGCGGACCTATACCGCGCAGGAACTTTTTCAGCTTGGACTGATTAATCAAGTGGTGCCCCAGGGCCAGCATCTCGAACGCGCCAAAGAGATCGCCCGCACCATTGCCGAAAAAGCGCCCATCGCCGTGCGCCTGGGCAAAGAAGCCGTCCTTGCCGCCTTTGAGACGCCACTGGAACAAGGGTTGGCCACCGAAAAGCGTCTCTTCGCCATGCTCTTTTCAACGGAGGATCAAAAAGAGGGCATGGCCGCGTTCGTGGAAAAACGCAAAGGCGAGTTCAAGGGGAAATAAGCAAGAATCTTTCCTCTATGCCAAATCTTAGCCCGGAGGGGTTGGTATTTCCGCGCCGGGAGGTTAAGCTCCCGGCGGCTGTCGAGCGCAACCGATCTCGCCATACACCTCTGCTAACATCATGGCGATGCGTTCTTGCGTGAACTTGGCCAGCGCCCGCTCGCGCCCGCGCCGTGCCAGAGTTTGCCAGCGGGCGGGATCATTTGCCAGCACAGCGATGGCCTGGGCGAGCGCGGGGGCATCGCCTTCGGGAACGATCATTCCCGCGTCGCCGATGACACGCGGGATCTCGCCGGAAGCGGAGCCGATGATGGGTACGCCGCCGGCCATCGCTTCGGCGAGCACGCGCCCAAATTGTTCGGCCCAGTTGGGGCGCGTGCGCGAGGGCAACACGAAGGCGTCCAGCGCGCGCATGGCCTGGGGCAGTTCCAGCGCCGGGATGTATGGGTGCCAGGTGACGCGCTCCGCCACGCCGAGGTCGCCCGCCAGCGCTTGCAAATCCCTCAGCGCCGGGCCGCGCCCGATGACCACCAGCTGGATGCGCGCCGGCAGTCGCGCCAAAGCGTGCAGCACCAGATCGATGCCTTTTTCCGGCACCAGTCGCCCCACATAGCCGGCGGTGAACGGGGCGTCCGGCGCGGGTGGTTCGGGCGGGCGTGGCTGCCAGAGATCAGGATCGATGCCGTGCAGCGAGAAGATGTGCAGCGGGCCGCGATAGCCTTTGTTGCGGGCGACTTCCGCCGCGCCCGCGTTGCCGGCAATCACCCCGGCGGCGTGGGCATACACCCAGCGCTCCATCCAGGCGAAAGGTGGGGGATAGCGCCGCAGCAGATTTTGCCACGCCACCACCAGCGCCGGAATGCCCCGCCGTTTGGCGTGCCACAGCGCCTGAAACGTCGCCAGATTATATGGCTCCTCGTCGATATGCATCAGATCGGGCGCGAGACGGCGCAATGCTTGGCCCAAGTGGCGATAGGTATAGGTGTGATAGCGCCCGTTGCGCGCGATGGGCAGCATCTCAATCTGATAGCCGTTTGTGAAGGTGGGCGCAAAGGGCATCACCCCCCCGTCATCCGTGTGCCATTCCGGCGGGGTGATCAGGCTGAGGTCCAGGCCGGGCTGGCGGGCGAGCCATTCCAACTGGCGCTGCGCCGGCGCGGCCACGAACGTTTTCGAGAGGATGACGACGCGCATGAAATAGCAGGCACTCCT
>JAJPKG010000356.1 GCA_021323815.1 Pseudomonadota bacterium | reverse complement strand
CACCAGATAAGGTCGCTGGCAGATCACCAGCTCGATAGGCGGCAGGTCGTCGCACGGTAACGTGTGTAGCTTAGCCGTACTAATGACCGAACGGCTTAGCTCCCCTCTTTCGGCTCGGCAAACTCGCACGTCTCCTCTTCCTCTCTCCGCTCTTCCTGTTCATGATCTCAGCCAAGAGAACAACGTCCAGAAGCATATCACTTCCGGGCGTTTTTTTTGCATTTACATGCTAGACAACGGGAATGCGGAATGCCGAAGAGAAAGAAGGGACACGAAGAAATCGTTTCTTCATGCCGTTCGTTCTCTGCATAGGGAAAGAATTTTTCACTTGACACGTCATGGGGAATCGCCTAGGCTGAAGCGTGGAAAGGGCTTTTTTGATGCTGTTTTTCCGCCTGCAAGAATGGCTGACACGCTTCACGGCCATCATGGTGACGGCGTTTCCCTTGCTCGTCCTCGGCGTGCTGGCCTATGCCATCATTGAGCGCACGGTGACGCAAGAGCGCATCGTGCGGCTGCTGCCGCGCCAGCGCTGGCTGGCGATCCCCTTTGCCGCGCTGTTGGGGATAGTGCTGCCGGTGTGTGACTGTGGCGTCGTGCCCACCGCCCGCGCCCTCATCCGCCGCGAGTTGGGGCTGGCCCCCGCGCTGGCCTTCCTCATTGGAGCGCCGGTCATTAATCCCATCGTCTTTTTCACCACTGCTGCCGGCTTCGGCTTCAATTACAGCATCGCGTGGGCGCGGCTGGCGCTGACCTTCGTCGTGGCGGTCGGCGTGGGCGCGCTGGCGCTTTTCGCCTTCAGCGACGCAAAGATCGACGATCTGGTGACGACGGAATTACCGCATCTGCATGACAGGCATGCTGTCCATGTCGAATTCACCAGCTATCAGCCGGTGCGGGCAGGAAAAAGAATGCGCGCCAAATATGCGAAATACCGGCGCATTCGTCCCCAACCGCTGCCGTCCTGGCTGGCTGCCGTCGCGCCCATCATGGCGGAAGCCGGCGAGCAACTGCTGGATCTGGGACGCTTCCTGGTGTTGGGCGCGCTCATCGCCGCCGCCGTGCAGACCTTCGTGCCGCAAGCGCCGCTGCTGACCATCGGGCATGGCGTCGTGACTTCCACCCTGGCGCTGATGCTGCTGGCGAGCATCTTGTCGTTGTGTTCCATCAGTGACGCGCCGGTCGCCTTCTCGTTCCTCGGCACCTTCGCCCCCGGCGCGGTCTTTGCGTTCATGATGTTTGGGCAGATCATCGACCTGAAAAATGGCGCGATGCTGCTGGCGACCTTCCGCCGCAACGTGGTGATCTTTTTCGTTGTCGCCAGCGGACTGCTGGTGCTGGCGCTCGGCGCGTTGGTGAATCTGGGGGTGTTTTAGGCACCCTGGCTGAGATCATTCCAGATTTGCCCGCTGTCGTCGCTGCGGAAGAGCTGCACCGGGAACGAGATGGCGACGTAAACGGCGGATTGGCCCTGTGCGGGGGTCTGCACCAGCGTCAGAAAGACGTTTTGCCCGCCGGCCCACTGTGGCGAGTTGCTGCCGGTGGCAGCGCGCAGGCCGGATTGCAGTTGCGAGAGGCCGCGCGTCAGTTGCTCGTTGCCTTTGGCGTTCCATGTCTGCCCGCCGTCATGCGAGGTGACGACGATGTTGCTGGATGTCACACCCACCAGTGACGAGGGATCGCTAGCCATGCACGCGATGCTGGTCAGCGTGGGCGCGCCGTTGGCTGTGCCGGCGACCTGCGCGAATGCGCTGCCGGGAGTTGTCGCCTGAAAGATGCCCTGCTGCGAGCTGACATACGCGCGCCAGGGATTCGCGCGGTGAACAGTGATGGCATAGATATAGCCGCTGATGTTGGCAATGGGGGCAAAACTGATGGTGCCGTTCGTGCCCGCTATGCCATCAAAAAGTCCTTGCGTGGTGCCGACCAACAGATGCTCTGGGCAGGCGGAGCCGGCGATCTGCGCTGAGGAGCCGGAGCATTCCAGCACGGGAACGATGGTTGTCACCTGACCGGCGAAAGGCGGCGCGACGGAGATCCAGTGCTGGCCGCTGTCGATGGAACGATAGAGACCGCTATCCAGCGCGTAGGCATAGACCTCGCCGGATTGCTGCCAGCCGGTTGTAACAAAGAGCACACGCGGGTCTGGCAATTGGCCTTTGCCGCCGGTGGGAAGCTGCTGCCAGTGATCGCCGTCATCATGCGTGACGAAGATGCCTGTCGCGTTGCCGGTATCCAGCCGGTAGCCGGAGACATAGGTGGTGCGCCCGTCAAGCGGGCTGATGCTGATGGTGGTGGCAACCAGTGTGGCGCTCAGGCCGTTATGGCCATTCAACCGCGTCCATTGTCCCCCACCGTCGCGCGTGCGAAAGAAGCCGTAATGCGTGCCGAGATAAATGTGCCGCGCCTGCATGGGGTCCAGCGCGAAAGCATGCACGTGGTCGCCGGTGCCGCCATCATAGGGCGTGGCGGGATTATAGACGCGGTTTTCGGCATAGACCAGCAAGATGCTGACGCCGATTGCCAGCGCAACGAGCACCAGCACCCAGCGATAGGAGATCTTTTTCGGCCTGGTGGTGGCGGATGCAGAGGATGCCTGGCTCATTCCGGAGATCCTGCCTGGGTCTTATCAGGGATGGTTTCTGTGGGCGCGGTGGCAAGCGCGTCAGCCATCTGCTCCGCCCGCCGGGCAGCATCCGCCTGACGTGAGGCCCGCGTCACCATCACAATCAGCACAATGGCGAACGCGATGGCGACGAACATAAAGAGCGCGTATAGCCCGTCGTTGTCCGACTCGAAAAAGTCCATCAAGACCAACGGCAACAATCTTAACGCCATGTGATGGCCCCCTTCGTTTCATCGCGGCGGCACACCCGCCAAAAGCTTGGAGCAGCCCGCTCCGCTCACCAGGTTCGTCCCATCGCGTCACGGGAACAGGGTGAGCACAAGACATCGCCCTTCCATCCTATGGCGCGGTCTGCGCCTCCCGGCTCGGAACCGCCCCCCTGCCGGGCCAGGTTCGCTCAAGACTAATAGATGAGATAGGGATCGAGCGGTCTGTTGATACGCGTGACCTGTTGTACTTGCAACAGCGCGACAGCGTGGCCCTGATCGCGCCCCTGGCTCAATTCGCCGCGCACTATCACCCAGGCATCATTCAGCGGCGCGGCACCGCTGGTCTGCTGAATCAACAAGCCCAACGGATGCGCCTCGGCGACGCAATGCGGGGTGATGAAGCGCACCAGCAACCATTCATGCGCGGGCAGATCGGGCGGATGCACAGCGAATCCGGCCACTGCCACTTGCGCGCCCACGAAAAGGGAGCCTGCCTGCAAGCGGTCTTGCAATTGCAGCAGATTCAGCGTAAGGAGGGGCGGCGTTGTTCTGGTTGCGCCACTGCCCGGCGCGGCAAGCATGGTGATGGCGCTCTCGTTGCCCAGCACGCTGTCGGTTCCCAGCACCGCCGGGGGGATCGCCAGACCAAACAGGAACGGCAGAAAAACCAGCCCGTAGGAAAGGGCGCGACGCTCGCGGGCCAGCGCGAAGACCTGGCTCACCAATGGCGGGCGCGAGCCGCACAACCAGGCGGCATAGCCATCCAGCGTGGCGATGGCGAGGGCGACGAGAACGGCCAGCCAGAGGGTCCAGCGCACGTTCGGCGCGATATACAGATCGCTCTGGCCACGCAGCAGCACCCACAGCGCCACCGCGCTGAAACTCAGCCACGCCGCTACCCGCAACCACGCGCGCTCCGCCTGCTGCATCTTGCCTGGCTCCCCCATGCAAACTTCCGCCCCAGTATATCATGCAGCAGCGGCAAAGATGAGCGATCACGGTTAAGGCTTCCGTGAAAAATTCAGGGGAGAAGCCACACCCCCTCAGAAATCAGGCCCTCAACGATGATCGCCTAAAAACATGGGTAGCGCCTATCATCCCTATGGTATGATAGGCGTGATACAGCAGTCTATTACAGAAAGCCCGTAAGGCCGCTGTGCCTTGAGGCCATGCGGATGAAAGGGCAGGCAAAGGCTTTAGCCATTGACCGTCCCCTTGACAACTTCGTCATTTTTGCGGTAGAATTTGCTCGAAACCGGTGCAAAGAGATCCATCCTGCACAGATGGTGAGGCAGTTCCTACCTAGCGGTCGGAGTGGTTTCAGTGGGAGACCCGTGCTGTACCCTGGGGCACAGGGAAACAGGCCAGTTGCGAACTGGTGCAACGCTTGGGGACAGAGGTGCCGCTGGCAATCAGGCGTGAGTCTGATTGGTAAGCACGCTGGCTGAACCAAGAATCTGCTCTGGCTTTCGCCTATGCAGAGTGTCAACTCACGAACTGAGTCGCCGCGTCACAGGCGAATCGTTGAATCCCGAACATTTCGTTCGCTATGTGACGGGATACGGTTGAGCGGCTCTACGGCTTGAACTGAGGCGCAGATCTGCCGGGGACAGCATGCCCCGGCTCGGAAAAGACACCCCATGCGGGGTTATCAGCAAAGCGGCGTGGGGATGGTGTGATTGATCGCGTCGGATGACAGCATCAATCGTCGCGCAGATCGTACAGCGGCAAGCCGGTACGGTTAAGGGCATATGCGAGTATGGCATCGATCTGTTGGTTGTGAGTGTCAGGAGCGCTTACAGAAGTGAGGTTCCGAAACCATACCTTCGGCGATTCATTCCGCTGCCAGATAAAGATAATCGATGAGCTTGCTGATGCAACCTCAAAAGATTCCAGTGGTTGCCCCTTGTTGCCATAAAGAGCAATTAGCCGCACGTTTTGCCAGGGTATTGATGTGGAGTAACTGCCCTTCACTCCCATTTTGATGCCAGTAGCATCAATAATCCAATAACGCTTTTGACGAATTGTGCCAACAAGAGCCAAAATGAGAAAGATGAAACCGAGCGCTCGGATAGAATCAGACCGGAAGAGAGTTTGCCAACCTTGGCAAATGACAGGGATAACGACCAATGCTAGACTACCTGCTATCAAGATCCCATAAAGAGCCTGTACCCTTTTGCGCAGCGATGGACGCATTTGCATTTCGATTTTCAGCGGCAAGGATATATCCGCATCATTCTCATTAGGTTGTTCCGTGGCGAGCAGATCGGGACGATTGCCTTCAGCCGCCTCTTGGCGCTTCTTCTCACGCTGTCTCCAAAACCGCAAGCTGAAGATGAATCTTCCACTCCAGATTACGACGAAAATCCCCATCGCTCCAATCATAGATATTAGTATTAAAAAAAGCCAGGATACCAGGATGCTAGTTGAAATTGACATAAGAGCAAAGTAAGCCAGCCATATGAGAAAACCAGCTAAGCCGAGAATAAAAATACCAATGAGACAGAACACGCTTAATGATATATAAGTAACGAAAATCCTCCGTTTAAAGCTCTTAATCATCGCCACTCCATTCCCTCAATAGTTCTGTCATATGTATCCAGCGCGTTTGCTTGCATTATCGCAGCCCAGTCAAGAGGTATTGGAAAAGATATAAAAAAGACCACACTTCCCATTCGCTTCAAGTGGGAAGTGTGGGACCATCATCTTATGGCGCTATTTCGCGGTGAGTTGTTCCAGGCGGTCCACCATCTGAGCCAGCACACCGAAGGTCGTTTCCACCGCGTCGGGCGTCGTCATATCCACTCCGGCGAGTTTGAGCGCATCGATGGGATAGAGCGAGCTGCCTGCATTGAGGAAAGCGCGATAGCGTTTGGCCGCTTCCGGTCCCTCCTTCAGCACCTTCTGCGCCAGCATGTTCGCGGCGGAGATGCCTGTTGTGTATTGATAGACGTAAAAGTTGGCATAGAGGTGGCCGAACTGCGCCCAGGTGATGCCGTCGCGCTGTGGATCGACCTCGACCGCTGGGCCGTAGGCTTCGGCAAAGAGTTCCGCCATGCGCGCATTCATCACGTCCGCCGTCAGGCTCTTGCCCTGCTCGGCGCGTTCGTGCATTTCCAGCTCGAAGCGGGCCAGGTTGGGCATGATGAAGAAATAGCGGTGGAAGTTGCGCATCGCTTCATCCAGCACGGCCAGTTGGAAGTCGCGGT
Source organism: Pseudomonadota bacterium (assembly GCA_021323815.1). Lineage (GTDB taxonomy): Bacteria > Chloroflexota > Ktedonobacteria > Ktedonobacterales > JACDGC01 > JAJPKG01. The sequence continues at coordinate 6,543 of JAJPKG010000356.1, read as the reverse complement.
CGGGATTCATCTGGAACAGGTGGGCGCGCACCATCGCCTGATGGAAGTTCGACGCCACCTCGGCCACGAACAGCGAATAGTGCGAGTATGCGAAGGGCTGGTTTTTCCACGTGCTATACGAGTGCATGGAATGCCCTAACTCGTGCGCCAGCGTGCTCAGGTTCAGGATGGTGTCGTCATAGCTCATCATGATGAACGGGTGCGTGCCGGGGAAACCGGACGAATAGGCTCCCGCGACCTTGCCCTGGTTCACGGCGCGGTCCACCCAGCGGTCTTGCAAGCACCCTTGCCGCAGCGCCGCCACGTAATCCTCGCCCAGCGGGCGCAGTCCCTCGCTGATCCAGTCCACACCTTGCTCGAAGGGGATGTGCGGTGCGTGGCGGGTGAAGGGTGCGTGGGCGTCATAGCCATAAAGCTTGTCCGCGCCAATTGAGCGGCGCAGCACATCCCAATAGCGATGCCAGGTGGGCAAGTGACGCTTATAGGTCTCGATGGTGGTATGGAAGACCTGCACCGGGATGTTGCTCTCATCCATTGCCGCTTCCAGAGCGGAACTGTAGCGGCGGGCACGGGCATAGAACACGTCGCGCTTGATGGCGACGGCCAGGTTGCTGGCCAGCGTATTTTTCAGCGCCAGGTAGCCGTCCTGATAGCTTTCCCACGTGGTGCGCCGCAGCTCGCGGTCAGGGCTGTTGAGATACGATTCCCAGTTGCCCTGGATGATGGGGAAGGTTTCACCCTGACTGTTGGTGGCCGGGCGGAAGGTCATGTCGGCGTTGGTCAGCACATTTTCCGTGTTGTTGACGCTGCTCAACGGGTCTGCCGCCAGCCCCAGCACCTCTTCGACCTCGGCGGAACGCACGTGCGCCTGCTTGCGGAAGAGATCATCGAAGAAATGTGCATAGACCTGAAGCTTCGGCTCCTGATCCATCCACTGATTCAGGCGGTCCTCAGTGATGGCAATGATTTCGGGGTCCATGAACGAGGCGGTCGCCAGGAAGCGGCCAAAGAGCGAGCGCGCCTGGCCGTTCATGGCGTCGAATTCGGCGTTGGTGGTGTCGGCATTGGCGTTCATTGAAGCATAGACATACACCTTGCCCACCTGGCGGATCACATCCTCTTGCGTTTGCAGGGCCTCCAGCAGGGTTTGCGGGCTGTCGCCCAGATGTCCCTGAAAGCGCGCCAGGCCGTTGATGGCCTCAGGTAGGGCGGCGACGGCGGCTTGAAAGTCGGCAAGGGTGGCGAAGACGCTCTCGGCGTTCCACTGCTGCTCGGCGGGAATCTCGCTGCGGGAAAGTACGGTAGCCACTCACTTCTCCTCTGAAGATGCCCATCTCTCGTATGATGGGCGTCACACATTATCAGGAAACCATGCGCCCGTCATCGGTGTCAAGGAATGATACGAGATGCGAAGGGCGCGAAGGCTTTGAAGGACGCGAAGAATCCATTCTTCTTTCAGAAGATACCGGTACCCGATATCGCCCTCTTGCGCAAAAAGCGATCGTTTCAAGATGCTTCGCGGCTCTTCTTTTTTCTTCGTGGCCCTCGCGTCTCGTCTTCTTCTCAGCCGCGATAGTTCTCGAATTGCAGCGGCACGGGGAAGTCTTTGCCTTTGAGGAAAGCGATGACGGCTTGCAGGTCGTCGCGGCTTTTGCCCGCCACGCGCACCGCGTCGCCCTGGATGGTGGGCTTCACCTTCGGGAAATTATCGCGGATGAGTTTAGAGATCTCGCGCGCCAGCTCGCTCGAAAGGCCGCGCTGTAAGGTGAAACGCTGGCGCACGCGCCCGCCGGCAGCTTCCTCGATCTTTTCCGGCTTGAGGATTTTGAGCGACAGGTTGCGCTTGATCAGCTTGGATTCCAGCACATCGCGCACACCTTTGAGCGCGGTTTCGCTGGCGGTGGTGATGGTGAGGCTCGTTTTATCATGCACGATCTCGGTCTTCGTGTCTTTGAGATCGAAGCGCGTGTTGACCTCGCGGCGCGTTTGATCCAGCGCGTTGACCAATTCCTGCTCATCGAAATCCGAGACGATATCGAACGTGGACTCTCCGGCCATCGTTGCTTGCTCCTTATCAGTGGTGGTGCAGGCGGAGGGTGCGATGAATCGCGCCCCTACGGCATCATCATGACCATAACATGCATCCCATTGTACCATCAGGTGCTTCAGCATCGCCCGCGTTCGTCTGGTGATGAGGTGATATACTGCTTGTGTCACGATCCCATCGTTTTTCCCGCTGTTCCGGTGCCAGATGCGGCACCGGCGGCGATGTATTTTTGTGCTGATGTGAGGCGAAGCCGCAAGGTCATGATCGAACGCTATACGCGCCCGGAGATGGCGCGCATCTGGTCCGAGGACAATAAAATCGCCACCTGGCTGCGGGTGGAAGTGCTGGTCTGCGAAGCCTGGGCGCGCGAGGGGGTCATCCCCGCCGACGCGCTGGAACGCATCAAGGGTGTGGCGCTGGATCTGGAGCGCATGCATGAGATTGAGCAGGAAGCGCACCATGATGTGATCTCGTTCTTGCGCATGCTGCAAGAGCAACTGGGGCCGGAAGGGCGCTTCATCCACCTGGGGCTGACATCTTCGGATGTGCTGGATACGGCGCTGGCGGTGCAGATCCGCGAGGCCGGCCAGGCATTGCTGCAAGCGCTGGACGTGCTGCTGGTGGACACCGAGCGCACGGCGGTACGCTACAAAGATACGCTGATGGTGGGGCGCACGCACGGCATCCATGCCGAGCCGATCACCTTTGGGCTGAAGGTGCTGCTGTGGGTGGACGAACTGCGCCGCGCCCGCGCCCGCCTGGAAGCCGCGCTGGATGAGATGGCGGTGGGGGCGATCTCCGGCGCGGTGGGAACGCACGCCACCGTGCCACCGGCCATCGAGGAATATGTGTGCGCGCAGTTGGGTTTGCAGGTCGCGCCCATCTCGAGCCAGATTATCAGCCGCGACCGGCACGCGCAGTTCATGGCGGCGCTGGCGCTGGTGGGCGGCGTGCTGGAACAGATGGCATTGGAGCTGCGCCACATGCAGCGCACCGAGGTCAGCGAGGCGTTCGAGCCGTTCGGCGCGGGCCAGCAAGGCTCCAGCGCCATGCCGCACAAGCGCAATCCCGAACTGACGGAGCGCGTCTGTGGGCTGGCGCGCGTGCTGCGCGGCTACGCGATCACGGCGCTGGAAAGCCAGGCGTTGTGGCACGAGCGCGACATCAGCCATTCATCCGCCGAGCGCATCATCATCCCCGACGGCACCACGCTGCTGCATTACCTGCTGTGGCTGATGCACACCGTCATCAGCGGGCTGGAAGTGAATCCCTATCGCATGCGCGATAATCTGGATCTGACGCGGGGGTTGATCTATTCGCAGCGCGTGCTGCTGGCGCTGGTGGATGCCGGCATGGGGCGGCAGGAGGCATATAAGCTGGTGCAGCGCAACGCGCAGAAGGTGTGGCGCGGCGAAAATAACAACGCCAGCTTTCTCTCATTCTTGCAAGCGGACCCCGACGTGACCGCCGTGCTCTCGCCGGAGCGCCTGGCGGAACTGGCCGATCCCAGCTTCTACACGCGTTATGTGGATGTCTCGTTTGCCCGCCTGGGCTTGCTGGACGACACAACGAGCGAGCAGTGAATGCATTCGCCGGTTCCCTTGCGTCGCAGCCAAATGGAAGACCTCTTGACGGCTGAAAGACCATTCTTTAGAATAGAGTCGCATTGTGCAAAATCATCCCTGCGACTTATCAGGCAAAGGTGCTCAAATGACCAGTCTTGAAACAACATCCAAGTTGTTGATTGTCCGTCAAATCCCGCTCATGCCCATTCCTGATGACGTTGACAGCACGTTTTGGATCGGCGTGCGCGGCGGCGTGACGGCACTGGCGGATCGTTGTTTCTGGCTGGCCGGCGAGCGCCTGCGCAGCCTGATCGCGTCGCATCTGCTGCCCCTGGCAACCCGCGCCGCAGGGGGAACGGACGCGCCCGGCGGCGCATTGCCACCACAGGTGAGCGTGGCGCTGCGCCGTTGGACGCCCGCACCGGATGCCCCGCTGGATCTGTGGCGCGCCTATCAGGCGGTCATTGAGGATTATCAGTCGCTGGCGCAGCAATTGCAGGTCGTTCCGTCTTCACGCGAGGATCTGAAACCCAGCGCCCTGGCAGCGTTGGATGTGGGGTTGCGCCAGGAGAATGATGATTTCAGCGCGGTGATCACCTGGCAGACGCTTTCCATCGTGCTGCCAGCCTATAATGAGGAGGTCGTCATCGCCCAGACGGTGCAAGACTGCCTGCGCGCCGTGCGCCGTTTCTGCCCCAACACCGAGGTGATCGTGGTGGATGACGGCAGCCGCGACCGCACCGGAGCTATCGCGGATGAGCTGGCGAGCCGCGACGCGCGGGTGGTGGCCGTGCATAACCGCCCGAACCGGGGCTATGGTGGCGCGCTGCTGGCCGGTTTCGCCGCCGCGCGGGGCGAGTTGCTGTTTTTCATGGATAGCGACGGCCAGTTCGACATCAACCAGATTCAAGATCTGCTGCGCATCTCGACCGAGCAGCCGGGAACGGTGGTGCTGGGCTATCGCGCGCATCGGCGCGATCCGTTTTTCCGGCGGCTGAACGCTGCGGCGTGGAAACGGCTGGTGCGGGTGATGCTGGGGTTGAAGGGCATCCGCGACATCGACTGCGCTTTCAAGCTGTTTCCCACGCGCATCATCCGCGCCTGCCAGGTGCAGGCCGAGGGCGCGATGGTCAACACCGAATTTCTGGTGAAGATGCAGCGCATGCGTGTGCCGATGGTGCAGGTGCCGGTGCAGCATTTCGCCCGCACGCACGGTTCCGCCACCGGCGCGAATCTGCGCGTCATCCTCAAAGCCTTCCGCGAACTGCTGAGCCTGCGGCTGCGGCTGCACGAATGGCAACCGCCAGCTGAATGAAGAGATGCCGGGAGCTAAACCTCCCGGCTCGGAACAGGAACCCCGGTGAGATAGTGTCCGGTGAAAATAACATTCCTGCATGATATATTATTGAGATCAGCCGTTCGGCGCTTCATTTGCGCTCAAGCCCTGCCGATGCAGATAATGAAACGGGATTATGCGTTATCGCAGGAAATCGGATGATTCAGCGTATCCTCATCTGGCAGAATGGCCAGCTGGGCAAGCAAAACTCGCCCAAAGCAGCGAAAGACGCGCTGCGCGATCCCCAGGCGCTGGTGTGGCTGGATCTGCAAGGGGATATCAGCCCGTGCGCTGGGCTGTTAGCTGATGCGTTTCATCTGTTGCCCATCACCATTGAGACGATGCAGGAAGAGCACGAGCGCGCCAAGTTCGTCGAGGGACACGACTATTTTTATCTGGTGACACACGGGCTGACCTTTGACGCCGAGACGGAAGAGAGCGACACGCCGAAACTGGATATCGTCTTCGCGCGCAACTTCGTCATCACCAGCCACCGCGCGGCGCTGCCCTGGCTGGACGCGCTGCGCACTTCGGTGCGAGCAGGCAAAAGCGACGCCGACATCATGGGACGCGGCATGAGCCGCCTGCTGCACGCGATTCTCGATACCCAGGTTGATAGCTATTTCCCGGCGCTGGACGAGATCGATGGTGTCATTGACGATTTGGAAGACGCGACGGTGAATAACGCGACGGATGCCGTGCAAGGGCGCATCTTTCGCCTGAAACGCACGGTGGCACTGCTGCGGCGCGTCATCAGCCCGCAGGTGGAAGTGGCGAACTCGCTCATCGCGCGCACCGGCGAGGTCATCCCCACCGAAGTTGAACCCTATTTCGCCGACATGCACGACCACCTGATCCGCGCCTTCGAGATCCTCGACTCATACCGCGATCTGATGAGCGGACTGCTGGATGTTTATCTTTCCACCGTCTCGAACCGGCTGAACGCGGTGATGAAGCAACTGACGATCATCGCCACCATCTTCATGCCCATCACCTTCATCACCGGTGTCTTCGGCCAAAACTTCGCCCACCCGCCGCAGGTGGAACACGACAACGGCTACATGTTCTGGTACGTGCTGCTGGGGATGGCCGTCATCACCGCAGCACAGATCTGGTATTTCAAGCGCCGGGGCTGGCTCTAGCGCATTACACTTTCTTGATATGAAGGAAGTGCCGGCTCAGTGCGACACAAGAGTATAGTGCTCATGATCATGGCGATCCATCCTAACAGGGTGCCTGCTATGGCAATGAAGTGTTCGAGCGATGCCAGCGTGGTGTAGCTTCCACATCCTATTGTGTTCATGACCCAGCCCAAGACGACCAGGCTGCAAATGACGTTTACTATCGTTGCAATAACATTCGCCCAAAACCAACGACCGCGCAGGGTATAACCAGCAAAGGCCGTAAAGCCAACTGCTGTTGCGAGCGCAATGAACACATGATAATCACTGTAGGTCTTGCTCATAACGAATGCTGTGGTTGGTCCCACGAAACGCGGGGAAGGAGGGAGTTCCAAGACGACACAAACTCCAGCAACACCTTCTCCATTCAATGTAGCAAACGCTGGATCAAACAGCAAGATTGCCAGAATGACT
>JAJPKG010000269.1 GCA_021323815.1 Pseudomonadota bacterium | reverse complement strand
TAGGTGAGCATCGCTTACTGATCCTTTTTGCTGAGTCGCGCAAGATAGGCTTGCAGCATGTGGATGACCTGACTATTAACGGAGCGATTCTCTTGTTTGGCTAACGCGTGGATGTGTTGGACAAGTGCTAAAGGAAATCGCACGCCAATGTTTTTCATCGGCTCTTTCGGTGTACTCATGCGCTCATGATACGATTATTTTGAGCGTTTGTCAAACTTCTGGTTAAAACCGACGCAAGCCCTTTCATCCGCATGGGCTAAAGCCTCAGCGGCTTTACGGGCTTCCTGTAACACATGAGATGAGAGGGATGATGCGAGGCCGGGAGCACAACCTCCCGGCGCACAAACGCCCCCTGTGGGGCTGAGGGATGGCTTACGCCAGCGTCACCTTGACCTGCTGCACCCGCGATTCACGCAGGATGGTGATCACCACGCTGTCGCCGGGCTTATGGCGCTGAATCAGGCTGCTGAGGTCGCGCGGATCTTGCGTGGTGCGGTTGTCGGCAGCGAGAATGATGTCACCTCGGCGCAATCCTGCGCGCGCAGCGGGACCACCGGGGGCGACCTCAACCACCAGCACGCCGGCCTGTTGGTGTGTTGAAAGCGCTCGAATCAACGTTGGATCGAACGGCAGTGAGATGACCGCGACGCCCATCGACACGCGGCCAGGTACGCGGGCGTGATTATCCATGCGATCCAGGAAGGCGTTGATGCTGTCAACGGGGATGGCGAAGCCGATGCCCTGACCATAGGGGATGATGGCGGTGGTGATGCCGACCACCTTGCCATGACCGTTCACCAGCGGCCCGCCGGAGTTGCCGGGATTGATGGGCGTTTGCGTCTGAATGAGGTTGCGCAGCGAGATGCCGTCTTGGGGAGAATCCACCGGGCGACCGACGGCACTGACCACGCCTGCCGTCACTGACCAGCCCAGGCCGAATGGATTGCCTATCGCTACCACCAATTGCCCCGGTTCCAGCCCTTCATTGCTGAGCTGCGCCGCCACCAGCGGCTCATCAGTTTTGACGCGCAGCAATGCCAGATCTTCCTGGCGGTCAGCATGCACCAGCGCGGCGGGCTGCGAGCGGCCATCGGCGAACTTGACGTTGATGCTTGCGGCGTTGGCGACGACGTGAGCATTGGTCAGCAACAATCCTTTGGCGTCATAGACGAACCCCGAACCCAGGCCGGCTACCACCCGGTCGCCGAAACCGAAATAGGGATTGTAGCCACGTGGTGCCTGGTTCGTCTCAATCTGCACAACGGCGGGACCGATGCGTTTAGCCGCGTTGATGACAACGGTGGAATAGGCGTCCAGAGCTTCTTTGTCGCTCGGCATAGTGTTTTCCCCCTTGATGGGTATGGATACTTTGCATGGCGCGGCCATGCGCACACGCGAATGGGTTAGATGATGGATCGTTATCACGTATTATATCCTCAACAGTTGCATAAGAGAAAGGCGCGAAATAGTGTATTGCCTCACACCCTGGAAGTCCTAGCTCCTTGTTTTTGCCGGTCTGCGATGGTAAAATTGAACATAGTTTCTAGTACGGAAGTTCAAATCGAGAAAGGGGCGAACTGATGACGCGGGTGTTGATCGTGGACGATGATCCGGCGTTGCGGGAAATGCTGGGGATCATCCTCACCAGTGAAGGCTATGAAATTGAACGCGCGCGCGACGGCACCGAGGCGGTGGCATGCCTGGCGAGCGGATGGCATCCGGCGGTGATGCTGCTGGACGTGATGATGCCCATCATGGATGGTATGGCGGTGTGCGAATGGGTGGCGGCGCACCTGTCCCCCGTTGAGCGCCCGCGCATCGTCATCCTCTCTGCCAGCCTTGCGCCCGGCGTGGTCGTTCCCCAGGCCGACGCGCAACTCAGCAAACCCTTCGGGGTCGATGCCGTGCTGGAGCTTGTCCGCCGCCTGAGCGTATCTCCCAACCGCTACCTGGCGCAATCTCCCGTTTTGCCGATGACCGCTTAGCCGGCGGTATTGATTGAACGCTCAATGTGTGCGGCTGAGGGCTAACGCCACACACTCTGCCTGTGCGGACTGAGGTTCAGCAGGCAAGCTTGCTGTGCCCATACTGCACTTGCATCAGCCGGGGGAACACAGAACACATCCCCCGGCTTTCGCCACAGATCCCCATGCCCCAAACCCCCGAAAGTGTGTTATGCTGCAAGCGTCAACACCACTTCCCCCGGAGGTTTCCACCGATGCAAATCTCGCAGCGGCTGCGCTCCATGCCGCCGTATCACTTTGCCAAAACGGCGCAGCTCATCGCCGAGAAGCGCGCCGCCGGCATTGATGTCATTCCCCTGACGATGGGCGATCCCGATATGCCCACGCCGGACCCGGTGATCGACCGCATGTGCCAGGCAGCGCATGATCCCGCCAACCACCGCTACCCCGGCTATTACGGCCTGCCCGAACTGCGCAAGGCAATGGCCGGCTATTTCGCCCGCCGCTTCGATGTCGAGATCGACCCCGACCGCGAGATCTCTATCATGCTCGGCTCGAAGGAGGGGCTGGCGCACCTGCCGCTGGTGATGCTGGACCCCGGTGACATCGCCCTCATCCCTGATCCCGGCTATACCACGTATCTGATGGGCACGCTCATCGCCACCGGCAAGCCCGTGACTGTGCCGCTCACTGCCGAGCGCGGCTGGTTGCCCGATCTGCGCGCCATCCCTGAAGATCTTGCCCGCAAGGCGAAATTCCTCTGGATCAACTATCCCAACAATCCCACCGGCGCTTCGGCCACGCGCCAATTCTTTGAGGAAGCCATCGCCTGGGGCAAGGAATATGACGTGCTGATCGCCCATGATAACGCATATGCCGACGTGACCTATGGCGACACGCGCCCGCTGAGCATCTTGCAGATCCCCGGCGCGAAAGAGATCGCCGTCGAACTGCACTCCTTCTCGAAAAGCTATAACATGGCCGGCTTCCGCGTGGGTATGCTTGCCGGGAATGAGACGGTGGTGGAAGCGTTCAAGACGCTCAAAACGCAGATCGACACCGGCATGTTCAACGTGGTGCAGCACGCCGCGCTGGCCGCGCTGGCATTGCCCGAAAGCTGGCTGCGCGAGCGCAACGCCGTCTATGAGCGCCGCCGCGACGTGCTGGTGCAAGCCTGCCGCGACGCCGGCCTGGAACTGACAACGCCTGACGCGAGCCTCTATCTCTGGCCGCGCGTGCCAGAGGGCGAGTCGTCGCACGATTTCGCCATGCGCCTGCTGGATGCCACCGGCGTGCTGGTGACGCCCGGCGCGAACTTTGGCGAGCACGGCGAAGGCTATGTGCGCATCGCCCTCACCGCGCCGGATGACAAAATCGACGAAGCCGCGCGCCGCATCGCGTCATTCCAAAGCAGCAAGCCCGCGGAGAATGCCAACGGCGCTAAGCCGGCGAAAAGAGCAGACGGCACCAAGCCCGCGAAGACCCCAAAAGCCAAGAAACCCGCACAGGTCTGAAGCGTTCGCTCACTCATCGCAAGGGCATGGTGATCATGCTTTCCTGGCGCGGGAAACGCCTGCACGCCTCCGAGACGGCAATCACCGAAGGCGTGCAGCCATGCCGGGGCCTGACCTCCCGGCGCGGAAAGACAAACCCCTCCGGGCTGTCCAGGGGACATGGGAAACATCATCACAAGAACAGCCTTGTTGCTCAGCACGTCATGTCGCTCCTTGTGCTATACTGAAGGAATGAGATAGCGAGGTGCAACCAATGATCTATAATGTCGCCCAACTGCTGAAAGCTCCGGTTGGCAGCGATCTGCGCCAGTCTATGGAGGGCACGGTGCAGTTAGAAGACGAAACCGCCGAGGTTGTTGGCCCCGTGACCGGCGAGGTACGCTTCCAGCGCACCAACCAGGGCATTCTGGCCACCGGTTCGGCGGAGGCCACCGTGCGCTTGCAATGCGTGCGCTGCCTGGAAGAATTCGAGCAACCGCTGCCATTAACGTTTGCTGAGATGTATTTGCCGACCATCGAGGTTGTCAGCGGTCATCCGCTGCCGAGCTTCACGGAAGAGCAGGGCTTTCCCATCGACGCGCGGCACCACCTGGATCTCACCGAGATGCTGCGCCAGCAGATCATCCTGAATTTGCCGGACCAACCCTTGTGCCGCGAGGATTGCAAGGGACTGTGCGCCATCTGCGGCAACAACCGCAACCTCCGCGAATGCGAGTGCCAGGCGCAGGCTGATGAACGCTGGACCGCGCTGAGCCAGATCTCGCTCGACGATCTGCCCAGCGAAAATTAAAGGCCACTGGGCTGCGGGGAAAAACCCAGGCGCGATGAACCGCGCCTGTCCTTTTTGTGCCATCGCTAGGCAAACACGCGTGGTTTGTGATACAATGCGGTGTCTCGTCTTACGCGAACTCGAAACCACCCCTCTAGAGGAGCAACCGTAGATTATGGGCGCATTACCCAAACAGAAAGTCTCAAAGGCGCGCCAGGGCAAGCGCCGCAGCCATCTGCATCTGGAACTGCCCCGGCTGGAAACCTGCCGGCAGTGTGGCACCAAGAAAGTGACGCACCACGTGTGCCCCGAATGCGGCACCTATCGTGGCAAGCAGATTTTGCCGATCAAAGAAGCCGGCACCAGCGAATAACCGCAGGGCGAACAGTAACGGTTGATGAAAGGGCGCGAGTTTTCGCGCCCTTATGGCGCATGTGAGGAGCATGGGGCATGAGCGAACGCATCGCCTTCGTCTTTCCCGGTCAGGGCAGCCAGGCCGTCGGCATGGGGGCCGATTTGGTCGCACAGAGTGCGGCGGCGCGGGCCGTCTTTCAAGCCGCAGATGATGCGCTGGGCTTTTCGCTGAGCGCGCTGTGCTTTGAAGGGCCGGAAGAACGCCTGAAAGAGACCATCAACACGCAGCCTGCCATCACCACCACCAGCCTCGCCGCTCTCGCCGCCCTGCGCGAAGCTCTGGCCCCCTCTCCATCTCAGATGGGGAAGGGGTCAGGAGGTGAGACCGGGGCGGATGCCGCGCGGAGCATCCTGGGGCCACCCTGGCCGGATTTCGTCGCTGGTCACAGCGTCGGTGAATATACCGCGCTGATCGCCGCAGGAGCGGTCTCGCTG
>JAJPKG010000395.1 GCA_021323815.1 Pseudomonadota bacterium | reverse complement strand
TTTTGTAGGTAATACCGATCTTGCGCGCATAATCACTCAGCTTCATACTTCTCTTCTACCACAAAAGGGTTTATTTGGGTAGAGAATTGGGATATATTTACCACCCTATGATACACCGCCCCACAAACACGATATCCTTGACATGCGGCCCCTTTCGCCCATATGCTGAGCAACAACGATGTTGTGTTCGACGCCGACCATTCAGCCCAGCGAAAGGGACTATCTTCATGATCGATTTCACCATTCCCCCCGACCTCGATGCCGTCCGCACCCGCGTGCGCGATTTCGTGCGCGAGATCATCCTGCCCGTCGAATCGCCCGACGAACATGTGGATGAAACCCTGCTGCGCGATCTGCGCGCCCAGGCCAAAGCGGCGGGCCTGTGGACGCCTCACCTGCCGCCGGAATGGGGCGGGCTGGGCATGGGGCCGCTGGGCATGGCACTGGTCAGCCAGGAATTGGGCGTCACGCCCATCGCGCCGCTGGTGCTCAACGCCAGCGCACCGGATGAGGGCAACATGCACCTGCTGCTGCACGCGGGCCGGCCCGACCAACTGGAACGCTATCTGCGCCCGCTGGCTGCGGGCGCAGATAGCGTTCGTGCTTCGCCATGACCGAAAAAGCATCGGGAGCGGACGCAGCAGGCTTGCAGACGCGCGCTGAACACCGCGACGGCGGCTGGGTGCTGAACGGCGAGAAGTGGTTCATCACCGGAGCCAACGGCGCGGCCTTCGCCATCGTCGTCGCTGTCACCGATCCCGCCGCGCCGCCGCAGCAAGGCATGACCCTTTTCATGGTCGAGACGGATAATCCCGGCTGGCAGATGATCCGCGAGGTGCCGGTGATGGGCACGCATTCGCCCGGTGGCCACTGCGAGATTCGCCTGGAAAACTGCCGGGTGGCTGAAGATGCCGTGCTGGGCAAGATCGGCGAGGGCTTCGCGCTGGCGCAGGTGCGCCTGGGGCCGGCACGCCTCGCCCATGCCATGCGCTGGATCGGCATGGCGCAGCGCGCGCTGGATCTCGCCGCCGTCCGCGCCAACACCCGCGAGACCTTTGGCGCGCCGCTGGCTGAACGCCAGGCCGTGCAGTGGATGCTGGCGGATTCCGCCATTGACCTCTATGCTTGCCGTCTGATGGTGCTGCACGCCGCGTGGCTCATCGAAACCGGCCAGCGCTATCGCCAGGAAGTCTCGATGGTGAAGGTCGAGGTCGCCGAGGCGCTGGGGCGCATCGTGGACCGCGCCATCCAGATTCACGGCGCGCTGGGCTATTCGACCGATACGCCGCTGGAACGCTTTTATCGTGATGCCCGCGCCGCGCGCATCTATGACGGGCCGAGCGAGGTACACCGCATGGTCATCGCCCGCAACGTCTTGAAAGCCGCGCAGCAGAGCGGCAGCACGAAATCCGCCACCGGAGGGCTGGCCTGATGGAAAATCAGATCGACCAGCCCGCTGTGCAAAAGCTGTTGCACCCCGACGCGCTGACGGCCTATCTGGCACAGCACGTGCCGGGCGACACCACCGCACCGCTGGGTGCCTTGCGCGTGCGCGGGGGGCATTCTAACGAGACTTTTTTCCTCTGGCGCGGGGCGGATCGCTGGGTGCTGCGCCGCCCGCCGTTGGGTGACTATCTGCCCACCGCGCACGACGTGGCGCGTGAGTGGCGCGTCATCTCAGCGCTGGCTCACTCCATCGTGCCGGTGCCGCAGCCCATCCATTTCTGCGCCGACGTCGGCATCATCGGCGCGCCGTTCTATCTGATGACGGTGATCGACGGCGTGGTGCTGCGCTCCCTGCCCGCCTGGGCGACCGATCCCGCGACGCGGCGCGAGATCGGCCTGAAATTAGTGGATGCGCTGGTGGACCTGCACAGCGTGGACTGGCGCGCAGCGGGCCTGGGCGATTTCGGCAAGCCGGAAGGCTATCTGGAACGGCAGGTGCGCCGCTGGGCCACCCAGCTTGAGGGCGCGCGCAACCGCGACATCCCCGATCTGGATGCCGTCACGCGCTGGTTGGCGGCGCACATCCCGCCATCGCCGCCAGCCACCATCGTCCACGGGGACTATCGCATCGACAACGTGATGTATGCGGATGGACTGCCGGTGCGCGTGGTGGGCATGCTGGACTGGGAAATGTCTACGCTCGGCGATCCGCTGGCGGATCTCGGCTATCTGCTGGCGTTCTGGCGGGAAGCGGGCGATCCACCACCGGCGCTTTCTGCGCAGCAAAAATGGGGCTTGACCGAGGCCGCCGGTTTTCCCACGCGCGCCGAACTGGCAGCGCGCTATGCCCAGCGCACGGGCCGCGCCATTGCGCCTGAGGCGCTGGCGTTTTACCATGCCCTGGCTATCTGGAAAATGGCCATCTTGCTCGAAGGCAGCTACAAGCGGCATCTGGCCGGCGTCACGGACGATCCCTTCTTCGCTGAACTGAAGCAGGGCGTGCCCGCGCTGGCTGCGCAAGCCCTGGCCGTTACGCGCGGCGAGGGGATGTGAGGAGAGGGGCATCAGCATGACTGTGATTGCACTAGCCGGTCGGCGCATCGACGCGGAAGGCGCAGACGTGTCGCGCTTCCCAGCGCATCGGGTTGATGCGGTGCGCGCGGAACTGCGAGCGCTTTTCAAACGGCTGGGCGCTGCTGCCATCGTTGCATCCGGTGCCAGCGGCACCGATCTGTTGGGGCTGGAGATCGCGCACCGCGAAGGGCTGCCCTATTACATCGTGCTGCCCTTTGCGCGCCGCCGCTTCCGCGAAGTCGCAGTCGCCGACCGCCCCGGCGACTGGCCCCAGATCTTCGATGAAGTCATCGAGCATGCGCGCCGCGCCACCAGGCTGAAAGTGCTGCCCGCCTCGGAAGATCGCCACCAGGACTTCGTGCGCACCAACGAGTGGATTTTGAAACAGGCGCAAGAGGTGGCGCGGCAGTTTCCTTCACCCCCCGGCCAACCCCCGGTGGTTGCGGTGGTGGTCTGGGACGGTCGGTCACGCGGCCCCAGAGATACTACTGCGGCCTTCCTGGACCTGGCCGGACACTATGGTCTCCCTGTCTATGAAGTGCTGACAACGGCCAACGGATAAACGCCATTTTTAGAGCGGAGGTATGGTGCAATGGCAAGCGCACAGGCAACAGAAACCAGCACGACAACTATTCTCAAACGCGCTGATCTCCCTGCCCTGGCCAAAATCGCCTCGGAAACATCCGATTTCAAGCAGGGTCGCTATGTCAACGGCATCCGCTTGGAAGCCATCATGCTGGTTATCGCGGCTATAGCCGGCTCGCTCTCGTTCACCACCGAGTTGGGCGGCACAACGGTCAACATCTTTTCGGCGATCGCCATCCTGGCGTTTGGCATCAGCTTCATCTCGCACGTCGCGCGCTGGATCGGCAAACCCAACAAGCGCTGGTTCTCGGCGCGGGCCATCGCCGAATCCGCGAAAACCCTCTGCTGGCGCTATGCCGTCGGCGGCGTGCCCTTCAATGAAGATCTGAGCGATGAAGAAGCCAACAGCGAGTTTGAGCGGCAGTTCAAAGAATTAGCCGCGAAGGCGAAAAATGACAAACTGCCCACCGTAGCCAGCGCCGACATCACGCTCACGCCCGCGTTACAGAAGCTTCGCGGGAAATCGCTGCCGGAACGACGCGCGGCCTATCGCGCCGGGCGCATCGAGAATCAAATCACCTGGTATAGCACGAAAGCCGAGGAAAACCGCAACGCGGCGTCTTTCTGGGGCGCGGTGATGCTGGTGCTCGAAGCTCTCGGCGCGGGGCTGGCCGGCTTGCATTTCTTTCGGGTGTTGCCCAACCTGTTCGGTGTCATCCCGGCGGCGACAGCGGCGGTGGGAACCTGGTTGCAGCTCAAACAACATCAGATGCTCGCGCAATCATACAGCGTCGCCGCGAAAGAACTGGAGATGATCGCGGAAAAGTTCCCGCCTTTGCAGAACAGACCGGATGACGAGACGGCCTGGGCCAACTTCGTGAATGATGCTGAGGCGGCGATCTCGCGCGAGCACACGCTGTGGGCGACGGCCCACGCCAACGCCGCGAAGATTGGCGGTCCGCAGGCGAGATGACGCGCCGGCCTTCCCCGCGCCAGACGCCGCTGGGCAACGCGCTCATCGCCGCCATCAGCGAGCGCGGCCCCATCACCTTCGCGGATTACATGCAGATTGCGCTCTATCATCCGCAGGGCGGCTATTATACGAATCCTGACCGCGCACCGCAGGGGTGGGGCGGCGATTACATTACCAGCGTCGATCTGCATCCGCTCTTCGGCGCGGCCATCGGACGGCAACTGGCACAGATCTGGCAATTGCTGGGCCAACCAGATCCCTTCACTGTGCTGGAAGACGGCGTGGGGCGAGGACTGCTCGCGCGCGATATCTTCGCCTGGGCGCGAGCGGCGGAAAGCGATGCGCCCGCCGGTTTCGCCGCCGCCCTCTGCTATCGCCTGCGCGACATGGGACCAGGCGGGCGACACGAGTGGGTCTATGAAGGCGATGCGATTGAACCCTTGCCACCCCAGGTGATCCTCTCGAATGAACTGGTGGATGCATTGCCGGTTCATGTGGTGGAACATACGCCGGAGGGGCTGGCCGAGGTGTATGTTGACGTGGCGGGCGCTCCGCTCCGGCTGGTGGAACGCCTGGGGCCGCCTTCCGCGCTGGAAGTGGCCGGCTATCTGGATCGCTTCCGCATCCCCTGGCGGCGCTATCCTGTGGGCTGGCGCGCTGAGGTGCAACTGGCGGCGGGACGGTGGATGGCGGAGATGGCAACCACGCTGGCCCCACGCGGCATTATCATCACCATCGACTATGGCGACACCGCCCGCCGGCTCTATTCCCCCGACCGGCGACGCGGCACGTTGATCGGTTATTATCACCACGAACTGAGTGACGATCTGCTGGCGCTGACGGGAGCGCAAGATATCACCGCGCATGTGAATTTCACCGGCCTCATCGCTGCTGGCCGCGAACATGGGCTGCGCCTGGCCGCGCTGACCACCCAGCGCGACTTCCTGCTGGCACTGGGCTTGCGGGCGGATGCCGAGACGCTGGGGCGCAACCTGTTTCCCCTGGCCGACAGCGAGCGCCACACCGATGCCGGCCAGCGCGACTATCTGCGCCGCTCAAGCCTGTTGCATGCGGTCAACGCGCTCATCGCTCCCACCGGCATGGGGAATTTTCGGGTGCTGGTGCAGCAGCGTGGCCTGCCCGGCGTGGGGAAGAAGCTTCAGGGTCTTGCCACTGGTGCTTAACCTGTCAGTCCGCTTGCCAATGACCGCGCGACATGCTATTCTGAATGTGATCACCAATCAACGATTCTTGTCTTCATAGAGGTTGCCATCATGGATTCAATGCGCGTGGAAATGCGCCTAAGCAGCGGCGCTGCGATGGGCGGGCGCACGGTTGTTGCCGGCGCGGTCGGCGGCCCGGTGCTGGGCGCAGTCATCGACCCAGAAGGGGCCATTGTGGTGCAGACCATCCTGTCCAGCCGCATCGCGCGGCAATTGCAACTGCCCGAAGTCAGCGAGGGCGTGGCCAACGGCCCCCAACTGGCGGCGGGCACCGAAGTGGTGGGGGGTCCCAAGCACAAAAAGTTGGGCAAGCTCAGCCGCTTGTGGGTGGATCGCGCCACCAACCGCCTGACGCACATCCTGTTTTCTGTGAGCGGTCTTTTGGGAGCCAGCGGGGAGGAACACGTGGTGGAAGCCGCGCACATCACCGAGATCGGCCCCAAGCAGATTGTGCTGGATGACAGCATCACCAGCACCAAGGATGTGCCGGTGTTTCGTGACGACGCCACCCTGGCAGACTATGTGGGCCAGGCCATTGAATCCGTCTTGCTGGACCCGCGCTCGCGCCGCTCGGTGCATGCCCGCATCGAAGACGGCCATGTGGATCTTTCGGGTATGCTCGACACGCAAGAGCAACTCGATGAACTCATGGCCACCATACGGCGCATTCCCGGCGTGCGCGGCGTGCGCTCAGATATCATTGTGACGGAAGAGATCGCTGATTTCGTCGCCGCCGCCATCGACCAGTTGCGCAGTAAGGGCAAGCTGGATGACAGCGACGACATCGAGGTGCAGACCGAACACCAGATCGTCTATCTGAACGGCCAGGTGGGAACGCCCGAAAAGAAAGCCGCCGTCGAGGACGCCGCGCTGGGTGTGGCAGGGGTGCGTCTGGTGGTGAATAATCTGCGCACGCTCACCCCGGAAAAGACGGAACGTCCCGATCCCGCCTCACCGCAGACTCATCTGCGCTAAGTGCTCGCCCAGCGGGCATAGATGGCGGTGGAAAGCAGCCGCCCACCGCCGGCTTCTTGCAAGGCCAGCTCGCCGATGCCGATGGTGCCGCGAACGCGATGCCCCGCCATCATCGTTTCCAGCAAATTCCCCAGCAACAGCGCCGAGGCGCGAATGCTATAGCTGTTGATGACGATGCCCAGCGGGCGCTCGGTGAGGATGGCGCGGCACTCCGCCAGCAGGGCAGGCAGCGAGGTCTCGAATTTCCACACCTCGCCCTTTGCCCCGCGCCCAAACGCCGGCGGATCCATGACGATGAGATCGTATTGCGATCCGCGCCGGGCTTCGCGCCGCACGAATTTCAGCGCGTCATCGGCCAGCCAGCGAATCGGTTTATCGGCCAGTCCGCTCGCCGTCTGGTTCTCTTTGCCCCATTCCAGCACTTTCAGCGAAGCGTCCACGTGTGTCACCTGTGCACCGGCCCGCGCTGCTGCCAGCGATGCCGCGCCGGTGTAGCCAAACAGGTTGAGCATGCGCACCTGCCGCGCCCCCGCTGCCTGGATGCGCACGGCGAGCCAGTCCCAGTGCGCTGCCTGTTCGGGGAAAATGCCGGTGTGCTTGAAGGGCGTCAGCCGCGCAAGCAGGGTGAGATCACGCCAATGTACCGGCCACGCTTCCGGCAACGTGCGCTGCACGTTCCAATGCGTCCCGCGCCCGGTTGCCTCGTCGCCCCCAGCCTCGCGGCTGAACGTCGCGTCTGCCGCGTCCCACACGCTCTGCGGCAGCCGACGCGGCCAGATCGCCTGGGGATCGGGCCTTGCCAGGGTCACGCCGCCGAAGCGTTCCAGCTTATACCCCTCGCCGGAATCCAGCAAGCTATAATCTTCCGGCGTCCACCCTTCGGGCAGGCTTACAGTAATATGAGGCATCCCAAACCTACTGGCCGGCGTTTTCCGGCGGGGGACCATAGCGCACCAGCTTGCGGCGCGGCAAGGTATCCAGCATGTCGTTGGGGGGAGCATCGGCTTCCGGCTCCGATGAGGCGGGGTTGGCCGCAACCGGGACAGGCTCCGGCGCGGACTGAGGAGGTGGCGTGGCAGATCTGACCGCTGGCGTGGGAGCGGTGCTGGTGTCAGCCAGGCTGGGCGCGCTGGCAGGGATGGTGACATGGAAAGTCGAGCCTTCGCCGGGGATGCCGGTGCTTTCGACCCACACTTTGCCGCCCATCGCTTCCACGCGGTCGCGCACAATCGCCAGGCCCAGGCCGGTGCCGCGAATGGGACTGTTGAGGTCGCGTTCCAAGCGAATGAACTTCTCGAAGATGGCGGCTTGCTGATCGGGGGGAACGCCGTCGCCATAGTCACGCACGGTCACTTCCACCAGCGACGCGTCGGGGATGGGTTTTGCCACGACCTCGATGGGCGAGCCGGCGGGCGAATATTTGATGGCGTTCGACAGCAGATTGGTGATCACCTGGCCGAATGCCTCGCGGTCGGCCCATCCTTTGAGATCCGGTGGGCATTGAACGGTGATGCGCGGCGGCTGACCCGCTCCCGTCATCTCGGCATCTTGCGCCAGACGACGCAACGTCTCAGCCAGCGCAATGTAGGTCGGGCGCAATTCGCCGGTTTGCATGCTGGCGCGATCCGCCGCCAGCAAGGTATCCAGCAGGTGGACCAGATCCTCGCCGGAACGCAGCGCCTCATTCACCAGGAAATCAACCTCTTCCGGCTCCTGCTTGCGCGTCTCGTCATCCAGGCGCGAGACGATCTCGATGTAGCCCATCATGCTGGTGAGGGGCGTGCGCAACTCGTGGTGCGCCGTCATGATGAACTGATCTTTCAATTGGTCGATGCGCTTCTGCTCTTCCAGGGCAGCGCGCAGGGCCGTCAGCACGCGCAAATAATCCAGCGCCACCGCGCGCTGGTTGGCCAGGCGATAGAGCTGCGTGCGGTCGGTGGTGGAATAGCCGATGTCATCTTCGCGCGGCCCCAGCAGCAGCAAGCCCACCAGGCGCGACTCAAGGGTGATAGGAACAAAACATTCCCACTGCGCGCCTGGCGGTGCCTCAAACGGCAGCGGCTCGAATGCCGTCAAATCTTGGCGCACCAGCGATTCCGGCTTTTCGAGGAACTTCGCCAGCACCGGCTCATTGATCGTGATGGGGGGAATATCTATGCCACCAACCACCTCGTACAGCCCCACATCATCGTGCCGCACCAGCAACGTGATGGAGCGCACCGGCAAAGCGAAGGTGATCTCGCCGATCAACGTGTCGGCAATCTGGCGTTCTTCGCTCTGACCGCCCACGCGCGCCTCGCGGATCAAACGGCGATAACGCCGCATTTCGGGGAAGATGCCGGCTTCGGTGAGCCAGCGTGCAGCATTGAGCAAGAGCGGAGCCACGAAACCGAAGAGCAAGAATCCAACAAAGATGATAGCGGCATCATTTTGGGGCAAGTTGAACGCGCTGACCATCACACTCAGCACCAACGCGCTGGCGAACGCCAAGAAGATCAGCCACACGCCCTGAATGGCGGTGCGGCGAATCATGACATCCGTGCGCAGCAGGTCGCGCTTGAGCACCACGTAAGCCAGTGCCAGTGGGAATGCCCCAGTGCTGCTGATGGATGTTGTCGCGTCAACTACCGGATGAAAGTTAAGATCGATCTGTGGTAACACCGCAAAGACAAGCGGCGGCACCAAGGCTACCACCGCACCCAAGCCTAAGATGCGAGCATTATCACGCTGCACGGGATCAGGATTAAACACACTGCCATAAATAACAATACCCAACGTAACAAACAGGTTGATGGCCACTAGAATAGTAATGATGGTATTCAACAAATTATAGACATCAACGACCTGCATGATAACCGTCGTCAATAACGAAACTGCCGCCGCACCATTAATCAATGCTAGCAGGGTAAAAGAGAACCATCGCAAGAATCTGACGGCCTTCTTCTGTGGCCGTTGTAAAATCAACCGCCATACAAGTGTAGCCAGTAATGTCGGCGTTAAACATGACGTAACAATAATGGAAAGCGTGCTCAACGAAGGATCACCCAGAGTAATGAGTGGCAGCAAGCTAAAAGTGAGGATCAGCCCAAGCAGAAACATTACGGTGTGCCAGATGAAATCGCGGCGTGTACCATGTAACACCACCAATACCGCCAAAGCAGCGCAAAGGATCTCGATAAGCAAGTCACCAATTGCCGCAGGAAAAGATATCTGACCATTCGAAAGCGTGGCTGTAAAGTCACAGATATCATGGCCAGGAGCCGGGACGATAAGCTGGCGTGCAGTGTTGATACTATTTGCAGTGGTATGGGAAGTAACAGATATGGTGTGCCCTTGCGAATCAACATATCCACAAATAACAGCGCCAGCACGCAAACCGTTATTATATCCTAAGCTACCAAGTTGGACCCGAGTAATTTCCCATTCGTATGTCTGACAGGCAACATTGAAGCAAGCGGATTGCGGTCCAGCGGCGGAAAATTCAATGCCCCAATTAGTGGGACTACTGGTGTAAATCAACAGGCCAACTAAAATGACGGCAGTACTGAACAAACCAATAAGAGATGACCATATCAGACGCTGCCGTCGGTGCATATGTGGTTGTATTGATGAACGTGGCGCAGTTGCCCTTTGGCGAGCAGCAATCTCCATAACAACCTCTCTTATCCAGCAACGAGCCACTGCAACCAGCGTGGCGAAAGATGATATGATGCGATCAATGCCTCAAGTTGCGAACGCGCACGCTGGCGATGCAAGCCAATGGCGGTTTGCACGACGCGCAATACAAAGGACCGACGTTCTTCCGAGGGCAGCGAAGACGGAGCTTTCACCTTCTCAACGACCAGTGGCAGTGTCTTTTTGTTGCGCTCACGGTCGCTTTTATGGCGCTGTTCGCTTTCCCAGGCATCGTTCCAATCGTTCTCCAGTTGGAGAATAACCCCAAGATTGCGTCCAAATGCAGCAAAGTGATCGCTCATCTCCTGCAT
>JAJPKG010000374.1 GCA_021323815.1 Pseudomonadota bacterium | reverse complement strand
CAGGAAGATCTCGCTCATCTCACACTCCGCGCCAGTGGAAGCCGCCGGAATAGCGCACGCGCGGCATCAGACCCAACCGGCCAAGCTGATAATACACAAAACAGCCCGCGCAGAAGCCGACGGTGAAGTTAAGGCCGGACAGTACAAAGACAATGAGATCCAGCGCCCAGCCCAGCACAGCGTTTGTGGTGAGATACAGCACCAGCGCCGATGCCGTCAGAAAAAGCGCGCCCACCCCCTGCGCGAAGCGGTGCGGCGCGGGGTCGTCTTCCACCAGGCGCGGTTTCAGCAGGCGCAGCGGCACCGCGACATACTTATAGAGCAGCCGGAAAGGGCCGATCTGCGGCACCAGCGCGCTCAGCGCCAGCACCACCGCCGCGATCACCACCAGCACGCGCCACTGCGTGAGGAACGCTGCCGCTGACAGCAGCGCCACGCCGGCCTGCGAGAATTTATTCAGCCGCGCGTCAATGCGCGGCGGCGAAGTCACCGAGGTTGCCATGCGCTCTTGCTCCTTGCCACCAGCCAAAGGTATACAAAAGTAACCATTGTTACCAGAATATACCAATGGTTGGGCATTGGTGTCAAGGTCAAGTGAGAAACCTGAGCGCAAAGAGCGCTGGCTCGCTCTAATCTTTCAGCAACGCGGCGGCAAGCTCGCCCACCAGATCGTAGCGGCTATAGGGGGCGAGCAGATAGCAGCCCTGGATCAAGCCCTCGCGCCGGGCGGTGGTGAGCAACTCATAGGCGATCTCAAGCCCCACCTCGCGGCCCCGGTTGCCGGCGGCCCGCATGCGCTCGCGCACTTCCTGGGGGATGGTGATGCCGCGCACCTCGTTATGCAAAAACTCGGCGTGCTTATAGCTATACAGCGGACTGAGACCCAAAATCAGCGGCACGCTTGGCGCGCCAAAGCGGGCGTAGAAGCGGCGCAACGGCTCCAAATCATAGATGAACTGGGTCATGATATATTGCGCACCCGCTTCGATCTTCGCCTGAAAGCGGCTGAATTCCAACTCCTGTTCGGTCAGCACAACCGGGTTCAGCGCGTTATCGACCTTGCTGCGGGCGCGCTCGACGGCGAGATCGATAGGCGCGTCACCCACGTTGACATCCAGCGCCGCGCCGATGAAAAACGACGCCTGCCCGCCCAGCGGCGATCCGCCTGCGTCGTGGCCCTCGTTCATCCCGCGCAGCACGCGCACCAGGCCGATGGAATCGGTGTTCCACACGCCCGTCAGGTTGGGATAGTCCCCCACGCGCAGCGGATCGCCGGTCAGCGCCAGCACGTTGCGCAGCCCCAGCGCGTGCGCCCCCAGCAGATCGGATTGCAGCGCCATCAGGTTGCGGTCGCGCGTGGTGAAATGCAGGATCGGCTCGACATCCAGCAGGTCGCGCAGCAGGCGGGCCAGGGAAATGCAGCTCATGCGCACCCGCGCCGTCGGGCTATCGGCGATGTTGATGAACTCCACGCCGCGCTTGCGCAGTTTTTCCGCGCCCGCCAGCTCTTTTGCCGGTGACAGGCCCTTCGGCGGGTCCAGTTCCACACTGACGGCGAATTGCCCCGATGCCAGCCGCTCCTGCCAGCGGGTGGGCGTGCCGGCTTCCGGCAGCAGCACGTCATCATCCGGCAGGGCGTGTTTGTCGGGGATGACCGCCGGAACGAAGACCTGCGCCGCCGGATTGGCCCCCGCCAGCACGCTCGCCATCGCCGCCGTGTGGCGTGGGGTGGTGCCGCAGCAGCCGCCCACCAGCCGCACCCCGGCATCCATAAAGCGCTGGGTGTAATCGGCGAAATAGTCCGGCGTGGAGACGTAGAGGAAGCGCCCTTCCACGCGGGCGGGCAGGCCGGCGTTGGGCATAGCCGAGATCCAGGGACGGTTCACCCCCGGCGGCAATGCTGCAACCGCCTCTGCCATCTCCGTCACTACGTCCAGCGTTCCCGCCGGCCCCATGCCGCAGTTCGCGCCGATCACGTCCGCGCCGAGATTCGCCAGCATGGCGGCGATCTCGCCCGGCGTCTGGCCCGTCATGGCGGTGCCGTCATCGGTGAAGGTCATCTGCGCTACCACCGGCAAATCGCCCGCCTCGCGCGCCGCTTGTACTGCCTCGCGCAGTTCCGTCGCGTTCGAGATCGTCTCGATGATGATCAGATCCGCGCCGCCCTCATACAGCGCGTCGATCTGCTCGCGGAACAAGGCGCGCAGATCCGCCAGAAACGCCTCTTCCTGCTGGGTGGCGACCGTCAGGCCGCTGGGGCCGACCGAGCCGGCCACATACACCGGCTGGCCGATCACGTCGCGGGCCTCGCGCGCCAGCTTCACCCCGGCGCGGTTGATGGCGCGCACCTCGTCCGCCAGACCATAGTGGCCCAACTTGTTGCGGTTGGCCCCAAAGGTGTTGGTCTCGATGACGCGTGCGCCGGCGGCGATATATTCCTGGTGAATTTCCTGCACGATCTCTGGATGCGTGCGGTTGAGATCATCGAAGCAGCGCGTGGCAGCGTGCAGCGCCGCGACGCGCGCATAGAGCAGCGTTCCCATTGCGCCGTCGCACAGCAGCGCACCCTGAGCGAGTGCAGCAAGAAACGGATCGTGAAGTTCCGGCATGATTTCTGGCTCTTTTTCCCAAATGTACGCGGCGCTGCGTTTTTTGGTAACTTCTGCAATGAATCACACGTTCATGATAGATGATGGGCCGCAATTCCGCAAGTGCAGCGGGCTGAAAGACTCACCAGCAGAACGTCACACGGGGTTTTTTGAGGGAATGTCCGTTCAACAACCATTCGTCGATGAGCAGACCGCCGAGCGGCTGAGGATGATGCCGCGCTATCGCGTTGTGCTGCACTGCGACGACCAGTTCAACATGGATCGCGCCGTGCGCGCGCTCCTCTATATCATCATGTCGCTCAGCCTGAACGATGCCATCGCCGCAGCCTTCCAGACGCAAACCTATGGCAGCGCGCACGTCGTCACCTGCCCGCGTGAGATCGCCGAATTTTATGCCGTCAGCCTGAAAGAGTTCGACCTGATCGCAACAATCGAGCCGGCGTAATTCACCTTGCTGCCAAAATCCCCCGAAGCATGGTGTGTCCTTCGGGGGATTTTTCGTGGTCTTCGTGCTCGGTTGCTTTACTCGTAGCGCAGCACAGCCAGCGGGCGCACGCGCGTCGCGCTCCACGCCACCAGCGCCGAGATGATCATCGTCACCAGCGCCGACGAGCCGATGATCAGCGCGATGGCCGGCAGGTTGAAGCCGAAATTGACGCCGGAAAGCAGTGTCAGGATGCCCAGCAGCGTACCCACCAGCAACATCGCCACCAGCGCGCCCAATGCGCCGACCAAACCATTTTCAATCAGCACCGTCGCCAGCACTGAGCCGCTGGTGTGCCCGACCGATTTCAGGATGCCGATCTCGCGCCGCCGCTCCAGCATCGCCAGCGCCACCGCGTTCGCGATGATGATCAAGCCGGCGATCAGCGCCAGCGAAGCGATGGTCGTCAGCATCGAGATCAATCCATTGAGCACCTGGTTGATCAACGTCGTGACATCAGCGACGCTCACCACCTGAGCCACAGGCAAACTGCGGTTGAGTTCCTTGCGCAATTCAATCGTCTTTGACGGATCAACCTTCAATGAATAGACATCCAGCGTCTGAGCGCCGCCGAGTTCCTCGGTGAGCTTGGTGTCAGCGAAGATCGTGGCAAAGGCCGAGGCAGATTTTGCTCCTCCCCAGAAACCCACCACGTGCAAGGTAACGGTCGTGCCTTGCAGGTTTTGCACCACCACCGTATCGCCCACCTGCACGTTGAAGGGGTCAACATGCAAGCCTTCGCTCAGCATCACATTGGTGGTGCCGGCATCTGTTGCTTGCAGATCGCGTCCGCTGATGACCACGCCGGGATCAGGTGTGCTGCCTGGGTTCGAGCTGCTGAGGTTAAACCCTTCCATGCTGCCCAACAGCGACAGTAATTCCTCTTTTTCCCCGCGTGATTTGCCACCGCCGGGCAACTGTGCCAGATAGTCGGCGAATGGCGTGCCGTTGATGCTCACCGGATTCAACCCCACCATCGCCGTGTTCTCAACATAGGTGTTGTTTTGCAGTCCAGGCAGCGTTGGAACCTGCGACGCCAATGCCGCATGTTGGCTTTCAGGAGCCAGCACGAAGACGTTATATTGCAGTTGGGTGTTGAGGAAGCCGTTGATGGCATCCTTGAAACCTTGCCCCACCAGCAGCACCACGCCGATGGCGAAGACGCCGACGAAAAGCGCGGTGAGCGTGATGGTGGTGCGCACGCGCTGGCGCCCCATGTTGCGATAGGCCAGCATCACGGCGGTCTTCCACGAATTTGGCAGGAACATGATGACGGCATCGATGATCGTCGCCAGGAAGAAGACGCCCGCGCCGCCAAACAGGATGACGCTGAAGCCCGTCAAGCCGATCTGCGCATAGCTGACGAAGTTGGCGAAGACACCACCCACCTGCGACGCAATCTTGGGCAACGCCAGATTGCCGACGACACTCAAGATGCCGGCGACGATGGCCGCGCCAAAGATGCCGCCAAACGCTGCCAAAATCCACAGCAGGATCTTTGGCGTGGGTCGCTCATAGATCGGCAATTTCGAGATCGCCAGCACCAGCAGGCCGAAGCCGGTTGCCAGCAAACCGAGAATGATGACGCCCCCAACGACAATCAGCAACGCGTTCAAGAAATTGCCGATGATGGAGGTCGCCAGGCCGACAAACAGCGCCAGCAACAGCACTAATAACGCGCCCGTCAGCGCCAGCGAACCCACATTGGTGCCTTCATCAAGCTCGCGCAACACCGAGAGCGGGCGAATCTGGCCGGCCTGCACGATCGGCAGAATGCCGAAGATCAGCGCGGTGAAAAAGCCGATGAGGAGGCCGGAGCCGATGGTGAAGCCATCGATAATGACCGGCAGTTGCACCTGAAAGGCATTCTCGACCACGCCGCGCACGATGTTGGCGGCCAGCACCGCCAGTGCAGAGCCGACCACGCCGCCCACCAAGCCCAGCAGCGCCGCTTCCAGAGCAAAGATGCCATACAGATTCTTCTGGCTATAGCCCGCCGTCTTGAGCATGGCGATCTCCACGCGGCGACGGCGCAACAGCACTTGCATGGTGTTGATGATGCCAATGCCACCAATGAAGAGTGCCAGCAATCCGACGATCTGCAAGAACAGGCGAATCTGGTTGACTTGATCCTGCCGCTGTTTCAGCAGATCGCTCGCTGAACGCACATTCGCTGTGGGAAAATCAGCATTCAGCGTGTCCTTGACGCTTTCCACATTCCCGCTGGGCGCGGTGATATAGATGCTGCTATAGGCCGTCGGCACCGGTTTGCCCGCCGCGTCACGGATGGCACTGAGCGTCGCCGCAGAGATATAGATGTCGCCGTTGCCAAACCCTGCGCCGGATTTATATTCTGCTGCGATGACCACCGGCACGATGCGCCCGTCTTCGGTCTTCGCCTGAAAGGTGTCGCCGATATGGGCATTCAGCGCGTTGAAGGTTCCGCTGTCAACAATGACGTTATTGCCGCTCAGCAGCGTGTGGGTATTGAGATTGCTGGAAGGCGCGATATAATTCGCATCACCCACCAGGGGAAAATTGCTGCTTACCCCGATAAGCTCCGGGTTGACAATGCTGCCGTCGCTGAGCGTGATCTGCGCGGAGGTATCATACGCCGTCGCGTAATCGGTGATCTGTCCGCTCTGTTTGAGCGCGGCCACCTTGTCCACCGCGCTCTGGTTCAGCGGCGTGTTGATGGTTGATATGCTGATGTCACCGCCATTTGCCTGGCGCACGTTCGTCGTCAGTGCCTGGTTGACACTCAGCCCGACGAGCTGCAACGCCACAATTGCCATCACACCAACGGCGATGCAGAAGATCGCCAGCACGGTGCGCTGCCCGCTGCGTATCAGCGAGCGCGTGGCATAGGTCCAATAGAGGCCCAGCTTCATGACTCGTTCATCTCTCCATATGAAAAAGGACGAGACGCGAAGAACACGAAGGCCGAGAAGAGACGCGAAGAGGGTTGAGATGAAAGGTGCTGTCGTTATTGTGAAGCAGGGCGAGCGTTATCACTATCGCCCCTGCCTATGCGGCGGCATGATTGGTCTGGAAGGGCAATCCCTTGTGGTGTCCCTTATCCATCTTGCTCGCATCAGCAACTTTTATCAAAACCTGCTTGTATCTTCGCTTCTTTCGCGCTCTTCGCGCCTCGTCCCCGAATCTTACCCGGCGATGCGCCCATCTTCGATGCGGATGGCGCGGGCAGCGGCGGCAGCGACATTGGGATCATGCGTGGCAATGATGAAGGTCGTCCCCGTCTGCTGTTGCAGGCCGCGAATCATGCCCAGCACGTTATCGGCGTTGGCTTTGTCCAGGTTGCCGGTGGGTTCGTCCATGATCACCAGAGCAGGTTGGGTCACCAGGGCGCGGGCGATGGCCACCCGCTGCTGCTCGCCGCCGGAAAGCTGGTTGGGCCGGTTCTTCAGCCGGTGCCCCAGCCCAACAAGCTCCAGCATTTGCTTGGCACGCTGGCTGGGCAACCCCTGGTGCTTGCCAACATAGAGCGGCACTTCGACGTTTTCTTGAGCAGTGAGGGTGGGAATGAGATTGAATGCCTGATAGACCATGCCGATCTTGCTGTTGCGCACGCCGGCCAGTTGGCCTTCGCTCATCTTGGTGATGTCGATGCCGTCGATGAGCACCTGGCCGGTGGTAGGCGAATCCAGCCCGGCGATGATGCCCAGCAAGGTGGATTTGCCGGAGCCGGAAGGACCGACGATGGCGACGAACTCGCCGTGCCGCACCGCGAAGCTGATCCCTTTGAGAATTTCAATGCGTTGCCCGCCCAGCGGCAGGCTTTTGGTGATGTCGCGGCCCTCTAATGCATAGGCGCTGGCGCGTTCCGGCGCGCTCACCGTCGCGTTGGTGGTTTCCGTGGTCATTGAATGAAGAGTATCCTCTCTGCGTGTGTGCGATGCTTGTGTCGAATGGTATCAATGGACGCGGCGCTCGCGTAGCGTGCCGGCGGCCACCCGTTGATATTCTGGCACCTGCGAGCGGGTTTGCACAAACCACGCCAGGCATGCCAGGGCAAAAAGTCCGAGTGCGCAAGCGATGATCATCTGTTGGCCTCCTTTCGCGGTTCGTTCACCTTGAACGATACCAGCTTCACATGAAAAAACCATGAAGGATGTGTGACGGGCTTGTCGCAATTGTGTGCAATATCCGTCGAATGCCCCGTCTTTTTCCGCTTGCGCGCCACCGTTGACCGCGCTTGTGAGAGAACCGTCTCATTTCAGGGCAGACGCCCTTGTCGCTCTGCTATAGTTATAGTGTAGCGGCAAATCAGCGACGCTCGCCAGTGCATTTCGATATAACGTGGTTGTGACTTTGGTCACGGAGCGTTCGTCTGTCTGCTGGCACGGAACTTGCTGGCCCGTCTGAATGCATTGGTGCATGCCAAGCAAAGAAGCCACTGGATCACACCTTTCCATACGTTTGAGGGGAGAATAACCAATGTTTCGTGGATTTTTCTGGGGCCTGCTCGCGGGAGCAGCCATTGGGCTGCTCTATGCCCCCAAGCGCGGCGAAGAGACCCGCGCCGAATTGCAGCAGCGCATCAACGCGTTGCAGCAACAGACACAATCGCGCGTGAGCGACCTGCGCGAAAAGGCCACGCCGGTCATCGACCAAGCGCGCCAGACCGTCAATTCGACGCTCAACCGCGCGCAGTCCACGGTGAATGCCGCTGCCGACCAGGCCGAGTCGGCGGTCAACGGCACCGGCGAGTAAGCCGCAGCGAACGCATGTGAGACGCGAGGGAAACGACGGCTTCACCCGACGGCTTCCCTCGCGTTGTGCTGTCTCGCGGTTGACGCCGGACAAGCATGTAAGCTACACTGCTCCTGAGCACTCGCGCGCTGTATGGCGGAGCGCGCAACAGCGTGGGAAAGAGCAGGTAGCTGATGAAAGACGACGCATCTCTGTTTCAGCGCATTCTGGGCGCGTTCCGGCCCGGCGCGGGCGCGAACCTGCATGTATTCCTCAGTTACAGCCGGCGCGATCTGCCGCTAACAATGGAGCTGGCGGAGCACCTGAAGCGCATGGGCTGCAAGGTCTGGTTCGATCAGCAGATCATTGGCGGCCAGCAGTGGTGGCAAAGCATCATCGATCACATCCGCGCCGCCGATCTCTTTCTCTTCGTCCTCACCGCTGAATCCCTGGTCTCGCCCGCCTGCGCGCAGGAATATGACTATGCCGCCAAAGCGCGCAAGCGCATCTTGCCTGTGCTGGCTGCCGATGATGTTGACATTCGCCTGCTACCCGCCGCGCTGCAACAGATTCAGGTGGTGGATGTGCGCCACCGGGCTGATGCCGCGTGGCAGGCGCTGGAGCAGGCGTTGCTGCATCTGCCGCCCGCGCCGCCGCCGTCTCCCTTTCCCGTCGCCGCGCCCCCGCCGCCGATCTCGCCGCTGGGCCGGTTGCGCGAGCAGGTGCAGGGGTCGCCGCTCGATTTCCCCCAGCAAGCCGCGCTGGTACTGCAACTGAAAACCCTGCTGGCTGATCCCAAGACCGCCACGCCCGCGCGCAACCTGTTGCAGGAATTGCGCGGTCGCTCCTGGCTGCTGGCCAGCGTCGCTGCCGAGATCGCCGCTTTACTCGATCCCGCCGGGAGTGACGCATCATCTGCTCCTGTGCCGGCTGACATCGCCATGTCCATCGATCTTATGCCGCCGGACTATCGCAACGTCGCTGATGTGCCGCCCGATCAACTGCTGCTCTATGAGGCGCAGATGCACGACGACCTGCTGGAGATCACACCGCACCTGCCTTATCTGGATGCCCTGCGCGTCGGCGCGCCCATGCCCGCGCTGGCAGGGGGTTTCACCTGGGAATTTCCCCGGCTGGATGTCAAGCTGGTGAACAACACTCCCCGCACCCTGTTTTTCACCCAGGCGGTGCTGCGCGTGCAGGCCAGCGAACCCATCCGCGACACCATTGTGGTCGCGCACGCCGATGTTGGCCGCGCGAACGCGCTGCACCTGCTGCTGGTGAATCAGGGCTGGGCGGAGATCACCGGCGGCGAGGTGCATTTCAACGTGCTGCCCGCGCCGGATGACGCACTCAGACGCGGTGTTCCCCTGACGCCGCCCACCATCGGCGCGGCGTTTGTGCATGTGATGGCGCTGCCGCCGATGACCGAGGGCCGCGACCACAACCAGGCCAATCTGGATCTTTCCACCGCCCTGCGCGCCGAGGGCGTCTATACCTATGGGCTGGAACAGGCCGACATTCTCAAAGGGCGCAAGCCTCACGCCGCCGGACCCGATGGCCCGGAATATACGCTGCGGGCGGCGGACGGACGCGATGTGCAGGTTCCGGCCCGCGCGTTGGATGATTGGCGCGGGCGCTGCTATGGCCCCTTTCACAACGGCGCGGCGCTCATCGCTGGCGAGGCGCGCTACACCACCGCTGCTGGCCAGCGCGGCATCTCGCGCTTTTATGCCATCGTCTATCTCAGCAATGAATATCTGGCGGGTGCCGCTGTCATGCCCAGCCAGCAGTACGAAGCCGAACTGCCGGTCAAGCAACATGATTACGCCGTGCGCGTTCCCATCGCTCATGCGCTGAAAACCGGCGAGGCGGACCGCTTCACCATTCGCCTGGGATCGCCCCAGAGCGCGCTGCACCACCTGATCATCGAACTCCACTATAACGGCGGGGAAGTTAGCTCGCAGCCTGTCATGCTGCATCTTTTCGTCCCACGCTCCGGCAAGGCAGTGGGCCGTTGAAACCGCGCCTAAGGGCGGCTTTCCCAGGTGGCATGGATCATGCGGAGTTTTTTCAGCACGCGACGAGATATGTGCTCGTTTGTTGTTGTGTCAAAGGAGAAAAGACGATGAACCCGCAAGATCAACAAAACCTGCAAAACGATCCCGCCCAGGCTGACCTGAACCCTAACCCGCAGGGCCTGGATCCCAATGATCCCAATGTGGCGCGCGATCCCGTCTGCGGCATGCTCATATTAAAATCCAGCGCGCAAAATACGATGGCCGCGCCGGTCAACCAGCCGATGGAGACAGTCTATTTCTGCTCAGCGGACTGCAAAGCCATCTTTGAGCAAGACCCCGAGCGCTTCGGCTACAACCTCTGACCGTCTGCGCTGCGTTGCTCACCGCTGCCATCGCAACGTCATTGCCGGGCAACCGCCAGTTCCTCCGCCCTCTGGAAAAAAGCTCGCGTCTTTCCGCCT